>CACVAV010000241.1 GCA_902727945.1 uncultured Thiotrichaceae bacterium
CGCGAGCTACGCAAAGAAGGCTTTCTCGGCAAATACCTGCGCATGTTAGACCGCCCTAAAATGGAACAAATCGCCCGTGATAAACTGTCTGAACTAGGATTACTGACAATTCAGAATATTAACCAAACCGTCGAAACCCTGTCAGGTGGTCAGCGCCAGGGTGTAGCGGTTGCCCGCGCAGCAGCCTTCGGCTCGAAAGTCATTATCCTTGATGAGCCGACTGCGGCGTTAGGCGTAAAAGAATCGCGTAAGGTATTAGAGTTGATTAGCGATGTGCGTTCCCGTGGCATTCCTATCGTACTAATCTCACATAATATGCCACATGTATTTGAAGTGGCTGACCGCATCCATATCCACCGGCTGGGTAAGCGTTTGTGTGTGATAGACCCGAAGGACTACAGCATGTCAGATGCCGTGGCATTTATGACCGGTGCGAAAGAGCCGGATTAATGGAATCAAAGTTTGTGACTCACCCTGAACAAATAGCAGAAACCATAGTAACAAAGGCACAAGCCAGTGCTAACAAACGCTATATCGTTGCGATTGCCGGGCCACCCGCTTCGGGAAAGTCGACACTGGCCGAACAGCTTAGCCTGCTGATCAATCAGCAGGCTGGCCAGCCACTCAGTGAAGTCATCCCGATGGATGGTTTTCACTATGATAATGACTGGCTGGATCAGCATCAGTTGCGCCCTCGTAAAGGCGCGGAACAGACCTTCGATAGCCAAGGCTTTGTGGACAAGGTTAAACAGCTGTCTCTGGCTAATAAACCAGTCAGCATTCCATTGTTTGACCGGGACAAAGACGCTGTTGTACCGGATGCAAGAACCATCGCACCGCAACAACGCATATTGTTGATTGAGGGCAATTACCTGTTACTAAACACTAAACCCTGGTCAACAGTCCATGCACTGTACGACTACAGTATTCTTCTTAACCCCGGCATAGGGATACTCGAGGAACGTCTGGTACAGCGCTGGCTACAGCAAGGTTATGATAATGAAGGCGCAAGACAACGTGCATTGTCGAATGATATTCCTAATGCTAAGTTTGTACTGGAGCATTCAGGCGCGACAGATATAACCTTAACGCAAGGATGAAGCACACCTGGCTCACTTCATCCCCACTTGCGTATTTATTCGACTAAATTGACCACATCATCACAGCACTTTAGCGTTTGATAAAGCGCATTGGCTGTTTCCACACCTTTAGTTTTCAGATGCTCGGCAAAAAAACTTTCGTGCACACCATGATCATGAAAATGGTGCGGCGTTAGCACGGCATAAATCACCGGGATTTCCTGCTCCAGCTGAATTTTCATCACTGAATCCAATACAGCCTGCGCGACAAAGTCATGACGATAAATTCCACCATCAATAACAAATCCGGCAACCACAATCGCGTCGTATAAACCGGTTTTTGCGCGGAGTTGTGCCTGCAGAGGAATTTCCAGACTACCCGGAACGCTGACGACATCCACCTGGCTTTGTGCCAACTGATAATCTGCGCCCTGCTTAAAGAAAGACGTTTTCAGACCATCAACCAGCTCCACATGCCAACTGGCATGAATAAAACAGATACGCTTATCAGCGAGTGAAAAAACCTGAGATTGTTCAATCATGAGTGATCCTTGATGTTTCCAAATTTAAAGGATCAGGGGAAAACAGACAGACACGCCCTCTTCTGACATAGAAAAAGTTATACCGTCTTATCTTCTTTCATCCAGACTATCACTGTCGGCTCAGGTTTCTCACCTGATCTGCTGACCCTGCTGATAAAAACAAACAGGCGCTCGCGGGCTTTCATAATAAATTTATAACGATTTATAACATGATTACCGCCGGTGGGGAGTTTCGCCCCGCCCTGAAGATTCAGGTGGGATGCTAGTTTTGTTCGGGGGATCTGTCAATATTTAGAAAGATGTATCAGGAAAACAATTTAAATGATGGATATACGACCAAAGTCGTATTTTTAAGTGGAAATTTAACTGAAAATGCATCATGATCAACATACTAACTCAGGCAGGCCGCAAGGACATGATGACTCAAGGAGGAGGAGTGAGTCTTCATGATTGACGTTTAATAAACGCAAACACTTGAAACTTGGCCTGCCTGAGCAGTAGTGATGTATATATCTTACTGCTAATGTTGCGATGCAGCAAGTGAGAATAACTATACGAAAGGGTTAGTTATTCTCACCCTTGATACAAAGCAAAAAAGACCCGACTATCCGGCCCCTTTTTTATATCCTAATCATTCACATGCAAATCCTTATTCAGCCCACCCCATAATTCCGCATTGGTAGTCACCGCCTCAATAGCACCAGTCTGGCTATGACGACGGAATAACAAACCGGAACAGCCAGACAACTCACGCGCCGCCACCGTATTTCCTTCCGGCGTTCTGACTTTGGAACCTGCGGTTAAATACAACCCGGATTCAATGATACACTCATTCCCCAGCGAAATACCCACACCCGCATTGGCACCGATCAGGCAACGCTCACCAATGGAAATCACCTGCTTACCACCACCGGACAACGTACCCATAATTGATGCACTCCCTCCCAGATCAGAGTCGGCACCGACCACAACACCAGCGCTAATACGCCCTTCCACCATAGAATTACCCAAGGTTCCGGCATTAAAGTTAACAAAACCTTCATGCATAACCGTTGTGCCCGACGCCAGATGCGCTCCCAGACGTACCCGGTCTGCATCACCGATGCGCACGCCTTCCGGTATTACGTAATCCGTCATGCGTGGAAACTTGTCGACAGAGGTCACATTCACCTGCATATTTTCTGCCGCCAACAGACCACGCAACTCATCCACCAGATCCGGCAGCATCGGGCCTGCCGAAGTCCAGGCAACATTCGGCAACAAGCCAAACACACCCTCAAGATTCACCCCGTGTGGCTTTACGGCGCACTCTGACAACAGATGCAAACGTAAATAAGCCTCTTCAGTCGTTTGTGGTGGTGCATCAATCTCAATCTCAATGTCCACAAAGTCACTTTTAATCAGCCCCACTTTTTGCGCCATACAACTGCGGGCGATTTCTTTATTAGAACGTGGAAACCAGGTATCCAGGGTCTTGCCTGAAGCCACATCAATATAACGGTGGCCGGTACGTTTAATGCTCATACTTTTCCTCAAACTCAAAGGTTTTCAATAAATTGCCGAATACGCTGAGCTGCCTCAACGCATTCCTGTTCAGTGGCGACTAGTGCCATTCGTATCCGGTTCTGCCCCGGATTTCCTTGTGCCGTATCGCGGGACAAATAACTCCCCGGCACTACGTTAACATGCTGACTGGCGTATAAGCCACGCACAAAATCAGGGTCAGCTATCGGCGTTTCCGGCCACAGGTAAAACCCGGCATCCGGCATTTGCACATTCATCACCGGTGATAAAATTTCCATAACCGCCGAAAATTTTGCACGGTACTGATTGCGGTTGGCTAATACATGCGTCTCATCCTGCCAGGCGGCGATACTACCCGCCTGAAAGGGTGGCGGCATAGCACAGCCATGATAGGTACGAAACAACAAAAACTGCTTCAATACATCAGCATCACCGGCAATAAAGCCGGAACGCATACCCGGTGCATTAGAACGCTTGGATAAGCTATGGAAAACTAAACAACGTTTATAATCTGTATTGCCCATTTGAGCCGCAGCTTGCAATAAACCGGGCGGCGGCTGATTCTCATCAAAATACAATTCGGAATAACATTCATCCGATGCAATCAGAAAATCATACTTTTCGGCGAGTCCAATTAGCTTCTGCATAATCTCCAGCGGCATCACTGCACCCGTTGGATTGCCCGGTGTGCATAAATACAGTAACTGACAGCGCTGCCAAGTTGCTTCAGACACCGCATCAAAATCCGGTATGAAACCATTCTCAGCCAGGCAATTCAGGAAAACCGGTTCTGCGCCCGCCAGAAAAGCCGCCCCCTCATAAATCTGGTAAAACGGATTCGGCATTAATACTGCCGCATCGTCACTGCGATCAACTACGGCCTGTGCAAATGCAAACAGCGCCTCACGTGTGCCATTCACCGGCACAACATGCTGCTCAGGATCAATACTACTTTCCGGCAACTGAAAACGCTGAATTAACCACTGTGAAATAGCCGCACGCAAAGCCGGGTCACCTTTGCTCAACGGGTATTTCCCTAAACCTGATTGCAGGTCTTCAGCCACCGCACGGTATATCAATTCAGGCGTTGGGTGTTTAGGCTCACCAATCGCCAGTGAAACAGGGGCGATTCCAGCAGGCGGTTGCACACCCGCCAGTAAAACCCGGATTTTTTCAAATGGATAGGGGTGTAAACGTGTCAGATCAGTATTCATGGGCAAGCCGGATGATCAAGTGGATTCAAAGGATGGCTAGTATACAGAATGCAGCACAAAAACAGAAAGGCCCCCAAAAGGAGGCCTTTTACTAGCTGAATGGGTAAGCTTACTGCGCAATCATCCAGTCGACAGTTGCTTTAATTTCATCATCAGTCAGAGCCGAGTTCGCACCCTTGGCAGGCATAGCGCCTTTACCATTAATGGAATTAGCGTAAACAGCCTCGATACCGGCTGCAAGACGTGGTTCCCATGCGGCTTTGTCGCCCAACTTAGGTGCATTTGCAATTCCGTTGTCGTGGCAGCTAAAGCATA
>CACVAV010000242.1:0-2571 GCA_902727945.1 uncultured Thiotrichaceae bacterium
CACCAACAAAGGAACCGCCATAAATATCCCGGCCATCCCCCACAGCCAACCCCAGATCAGTACAAACAAAAAGATAATGACCGGATTAATAGTAAACATGCGCCCGATAAACAGCGGTTGAATGAATTGACCTTCCAGCAAATTCAATGCTAATAAGAGCGCGGGCGGCAATAAAATCTGAGGTAACTGATCAAATGTCAGCAGCGAGACCAACGTGACAATACCAATATTAATCGCCGGGCCAACATAGGGAATAAAGTTAAAAAAGGCAGCCGATGCACCCCAAACGATAGGTGTCGGCATGCCCGTCAGCCACATGACTATGGCAACAATCGCACCCAACACAATATTTATCCCGGTAATCAGCAGCAGATAACGACTTATTTTGTGCTGAACATCATTTGTAACCTTTACAACATTGGTTCGGTAACCTTTATCACGAAACAACAAACCAACTTTTTTGGTCAGGGAATGGCCGGATACCAGCATAAAATAAAGCAGTACAACAAAAGACAAGCTGTTAATCAATAACGCCTGTGTACCATCCAACAAGGTATAAAAAATATTGGGGCCTTTCACTACAACATCAGGGGCTTGTTCTTCTCCGGTGTCCATTGATGTCATCTCTTCCACCGTTTCCGCTGTCTGCTGCACGGTTTCAATCGACGCTCTAAAAGGCGATAATTTTTTCTCGATTTGGTGAATTTCTGCCGGGATGCGCTCCAGCCATACGCCCGCAGGAACCGCCAGGTAATTAAGTAGCACACCAATGAGGGTTGATACCACCAGCAATATAATAGCGCTACCCAAAGCCCGTGGAATATAAAATTTTCTTAATAACGCCACCAAAGGTGACAGTAACAAGGCCATCAGCGTGGCAAGAAAAACGGGGATAAAAACCGATTTAGCCAGATACAGTACCGACATCAGGCTGATAATAAACAATCCCCACAGCGGTATCGCAAGGTGATTAAAACCACTGTCCTGGCTTGAACTCATAGTTTTTTCAACAATTGCAGACCGACACTCAACAAACCAGGCGGCAATCTACCCTTACCCGCATTTTGTAACAACATACCCGCCATAAACGCAGCACCAACACTGGCAACCGGATGGCTTTTTACCGGTGTCAGGTAATCAGTCTGCCGTGTCACAACACGTAATTGTTGTTTAGCTTCAATTACTGTTTGTGGTTTAGCCGTATAACGATCCATAGAACACCTCCCGCAAGTAGAAGAGAAAGCAGCGCCATACTCAGAAACACACCTGCAGGCGGTAGCAAATTTAGCAAAGCGTAATAAAGTGCCGTCACCAACAAGCCCATCGCAGCCAGCAGCATCAGAGACGCAACTAACATTAGCAGGCTCATCGCTACGGTGTGTAATACTTTTTTCCGGAGTAAACGCCCTTCTGCTTCCGCCAGATCAAACAGGCTGATAATGGATTCAGTTAGCACTTTCACAATAGGCCCACTCTATGTTACCTGTAACGGTGCGCTTATTTACCCTGATCCATCAGCTTGGAAATGACATAACCCACACCAAAAGCGACACATAAACTGGCTACCGGATTTTTACGTACACGGTTACCAATCGCTTCTATACCTTCGCTGCCCTTTTCATAAGCGGCTTCAGTACCTTCACGGGCTTTTTCCTGGTAAGTATCCAGCTTTTCTTCCATTTTCCCGCCCATCTCTTCAGCGTAAGAACCACCTTTATCTTTAAGCAACGCCATCATTTCCGAGACTTCTTTACGCAACGTTTCAAATTCTTCACGCAAATCTTCAGCAGCTTGATTAGCTTTTGTCGTTGGCATAATTTTCTTCCTTTTTTAAATTAAAACAGAGATCTGAACCGCAAAAAGCTTAGCCTTTTGGCCCGGCTAAATACCACAATAATAAACCTAACAAGGGCAATAAAAGTATGATTACCACCCAAAGGACTTTACTACCGGTACCCGCCCCACTTTGCACTACTTTAATGATGGCGAAAACATTCAACACCAGAACAATCAGACCAAATATACCACCTACTTCGATACCCATAACATGTCTCCTAATTAGTTCAGATTAGCACTATTTCATGAGTGCTAAGATTGTGTAACAGTGGCGATTTCCTTTTACTGTGACAAGCACGCATACCCAGACAACCAATCGCCCAACACCGTATTTCCCAAAGCAATCCATCAATACCTAACGCCAGCGCTGTCACAAAATAAGGCGGCGTGCGTAAACCTCCGCTGATAATAAGGCTAACGTCTGCCTCGTGGTGATCAGGATAGTGACGGGCGCGTACTAAAGCAGGAGTAGTCATCACCGTGGCATGATCACTATTTCCGCCGTGAGACAAGACCTTAATAGAATAAAAAAGGCTACCCACAAAAGGGCTGGTAAATCGGGTAGCCTTGAACAGGGAATGTTCAGCCAAACATTTAAGGGTAGGGACTTATTGTTGCTTTAATTCCTGCTCAGCTTCTTCCTCCTCCTCACTTGCACTTTCTGCCACACTCTCAGCTGTTTCAGCGACAGCCCCTGCAACGGCTGATTTGGCTTCATTATATTGATTCTGAACA
>CACVAV010000242.1:2671-4674 GCA_902727945.1 uncultured Thiotrichaceae bacterium
GCAGCGTCTGCGGCCTGGCTCGCTTCTTTGGCTGCCTGCTCACTTTCAAGCTCAGCCGCTTTAGCCGCAGAGTCTTCCGCCAACTCAGCTGCTTTATCAGCCTCAGTCCGGGACGAATCGTTAGCCACGTCATCTTTACTGCACGCCGCAAGCGTAGTGGTAAGACATAAGGCATAAATAAGAGTATTAACTTTCATGACACTTCCTTTATTAAATCCACAAAAATGCAAATCTAATTAAAATCCTACGCTTAATGTGACGTAGGCGTTGATAAACTATAGGCATCCATACTAGAAAAGTCAAACATTCCTTAATGAAAGCCGACTTTCTTAAAATGGTTTAAAAAAACAGATAAAAATCATGATTTATTTTTTAAAGTGCTTTAAAAAATAAATCAAATCCACAAAAAATATAATATTAAGCATCGGGAAACCATTTAGTATCAATTTTAAAATAACGATCTTTAAAGTTGATTTTTTCCTTTAATTTTTCCATTTCGCGGAAGGTAACCCTTCGCTTATTACAACGCAGATAACCATCAAATTCCAATTGTGTCAACGCATTACTGACCGACACATTAGTCAAGCCAATCGCATCACCGATCGCTTCCTGAGTCAAAGGTATATCAAATTCCCCGTCTACGTCTTTCGGTGCATGGATTTTCAAACGCGCGTGTATCTCCAGTAAAAAGTGGGCTACCCGATCCACTGCACTCATTCGCCCGATGATTTTCAAACGATCCATCAATACCACCTGCTCCAACATACCTAAGCTAAAAATTAAAGCAGTCAACCGGGGAGACTGCGTAAAAATGTCATCCAGGTGTTTTTTAGGAAAAGGGCATAGCACCGCTTTGGTCGCTGCTTTCACAGTACCAAATGACTCCTGCATCGCCACATCAGTAAGGCCCACCACATCACCGGGATAATGAATGCGCAATACCTGACGGGACGTTTCATCCAAATCAACGTAGCTGTACAACCAACCGGATTTCACCACGAACAGGCTGTCTATATTGTCCTGTGCATTCAGGTCAGCTTTTGCAGCGATGCTGATTTGATTTTCTTCCAGCTTACGCAGCAAACGCTCATCCCGGTCACTAATATCGATGTAATAACGCAACCGACAGACCAGGCAACTCTCATCCTGCTCACTGTTCATCACCATACTGTTCTAGTCCTGCTCCTGCCGGAGCTGCAACGGCTCATTAAATGTTAATGTGCGGTAAGGAAAAGGAATTTCAATACCTGCTTCATCCAGTGCATGCTTAACGGCGGTAATCACCTCATCACGGGAACGGCGTATATCAACCGGCAATGAGCCTGTCCACCAGGTGACTTCAAAGTTTATAGCAGAATCTGCAAACTCCTGTGCAAAAATCTGCACAGGCCGCCCATCAGTGATGACACTTGAACAACTGTTAACAGCTTGCGTAATAACGTCACGGCCATGCGCCACATCTTCGCCGTAAGCGATACCACAAATAATGGTTGTACGCCGCTGATCAATATCAGTGCGGATCGTTAGCGGATTTTTAAACAGTAGGCTGTTAGGTACGATGACCAGCTGCCCATCCGTTTGGCGCAAGTGGGTTTCACGCACCAGAATATTTTCGACCTTACCTTCCAGCCCCTCGCATTCAATGAAATCATCAATGCGCATTTCCTTACGCAGCAGGATGATAATGCCCGCCAGAAAATTCTCGAAAATATCCTTGAAGGCAAAACCAATCGCCACCGAACCAATACCCAACCCCGCCAGAATCTTGGTCGGCGTGAGGTCGGGAAATGCGATGATGGCGGCAATCATGATACCCACCAGCCAGATAGCGATAGAAAACAATAGCTCAAACAGATTCTTCAGGCTTTTCCGCAACCGGGAGCGGCGCAACAAGCGCTTTGCCAGCGACTTGACACCGACAGCGACAAGATAGGTTAAGCTGAGTACAATGATGGCGATGAGAATTTGCGGCAGCATAGCAATCAGGTCACGGACAATATCCA
>CACVAV010000243.1 GCA_902727945.1 uncultured Thiotrichaceae bacterium
CCACTGCCGGTATACTCATTCCAGTGTGTTTGTAACTCAACAGGTAAGGCATTTCCGCCTGCTGTATCACCCAGGTAATCACCGGTAACCGCGCCTTCATCCATCAGGCTGCGGTATTCTTTAACCAGCGCATCACTTTCATCCTGCGTCAGCACACCACTGGCCACCAACTGCTCAGCGTACTGGGTGCGGGTCGTCTTCAGCTTGCGAATAATGCTGTACATGATGGGTTGGGTCATGAACGGCTCATCAGCTTCGTTATGACCCTGACGGCGATAACAGACCAAATCAATGACAATATCTTTCTTGAAATGGTTGCGATAATCCAAGGCAACTTTGGCTGCATAAACAACTGCTTCCGGATCATCGCCATTAACATGGATGATCGGTGCATTGATGATTTTAGCTGCATCCGTTGGGTAATAAGTAGAACGACTGTCAGCCGCAGTACTGGTGGTGAAACCCACCTGATTATTAATCACGATATGTACGGTGCCACGGGTACGGTAGCCACGAGTCTGCGCCATGCTGAACGTTTCCATGACAACGCCCTGTCCGGCAAAGGCTGCGTCACCATGAATAATAATGCCCATCACCTCTTTGCCCTCTTTGTCTTCACGGCGTTCCTGACGCGCGCGGACAGAACCTTCAACTACGGGGCTGACGATTTCAAGGTGAGACGGGTTAAACGCCAGCGCGAGGTGAACGGAACCACCCGGCGTGCTAACATCGTTAGAATAACCTTTGTGGTATTTCACATCGCCGGTGTAGTCATCAGAGTCTGTCTTACCATCAAACTCATCAAACAACACACCGGAAGGTTTGCACATCAGATTGATCAGCACATTCAGACGGCCACGATGCGCCATGCCAATAACGGCCTCTTCTAAACCCTCACGACCACCTTCCTGAATCAGCACGTGTAATAAAGGAATCAGGCTTTCACCACCTTCAAGGCCAAAACGTTTCTGACCCACATAACGGCGGGACAGGTATTGTTCAAAACCTTCCGCTGCCGTCAACTGTTTCAACAGGGCTTTACGCTGCTCACCGGTCATCGGATCACGTGCCATACCCGGCTCAATGCGCGCCTGGATCCAGCGCTTTTCTTCCATGTCCGTAATGTGCATGTACTCGAAACCAGTAGTGCGTTTATAGGTTTCTTGTAATGCTTTATAGATATTACCCAGGGTTGGTTCTGCGGTAATATTAAAAGAACCCGGATCAAAAGCGATATTCTGATCGGTCTGGTCTAATTCATGGTAAGCCAGATCCAGCTGAGGGATTTCAGGCATTTCGCCGTAACCACCCAATGGGTTAGTACTTGCATTAAGGTGACCGATGTAACGGTAGGCATTGATCAGTTGCGAAACACGAACCTGAAAACTACGCCGCTCTAAGACACTCTGTGGCACATAGTTTGCCCCGGATTGCATAGCAACATTGGGTGTGTGAACCATGCCGGAGCCGTTGGTAGCTGCGCCATTAGTGACTATTCCCTGCTCCATACGACTAAAATAATCGCGCCATTCTACCGACACTTCATCAGGGGTTTCCTGATATTGTTGATAAATCTGTTCCAGAAAAATTGCGTGTTCGCCGTCCAGAAAAGATTCATCTGACGGTAGAGTATTGCTGTGAAGGCTCATGCAGTCCATCTCCTGTTTACTCTCTTTACCGAGAGAATTAAATGCCTGTCATCTCAACTACAATGCTGATCAGTGTTATTGTGGGGGCCAAGTATATCCCAAGCGAAATATATTTCCACCCCATTATCTCTCTAAGTAAGTAAGGTTATTGGCCCGATAAATTGAATACTTCAGTTGGTTGCCAACCAGATTAAACTCGCCATTCTGCCGGTCCGGCCGTCACGCCGGTAAGAAAAAAAGCGTTCACTATCAGACACAGTACACAATCCGCCACCATAGATGTGTTCAATGCCCTGCTGTTGCAATCGTTGCTTGGCTAATAAATAAATATCTGCCAGCCATTTTCCGGGTCGCTCTCCCGCAACAAAGGCAGCTTCTGCCTGAAGATCATGTTTCATAAAAGCTGCGCGCACCTCATCGCCGACTTCAAAACGCTCCGGCCCGATAGCAGGCCCCAGCCAGACTAAAACATCATCAGCAGCACACTCTAATTGCTTAAGCGTATTTTCCAGCACGCCCTCACACAGCCCGCGCCACCCGGCGTGAGCCGAAGCCACCCGTGTTCCGGCACGATCACAAAACAAAACCGGCAGGCAATCAGCCGTCATAATGATACTGACCTGATCCGGCTGTAAAGCAACGGAGGCATCCGCCTGCGGACAACCATCAACATTAGCGGCGTCCATGTTTGACACTACCGTGCCATGCACTTGTTCCAGCCATAAAGGCTCAGTGGGCAGGTGTAACACATCCCTTACCCGCTGCCGGTTTACTGCGACTGTTAGTGCGTTGTCACCCACATGATCACCCAGGTTCAGGCTATCAAACGGTGGCTGACTTTCTCCGCCATGACGGGTTGTGCAAACCGCATTGACTCCCGCCGGAGCGGGCCAGTCAGGGATAATCCAGCCTAGTCTCTCCGCCGCTGCCTGCCAATGATAAACAGCATCCTGATCGGTATTAGTTGTCATCATCAGGCAACCCGCTCTGACTCTTCGCGTTCCAACAGTGCTAACAATTCCGCTATATCATCCGGCAGACCCGCCTCCCATTCCATGTCTTCACCCGTGACCGGATGTATCAGTCCCAAGCGGGTAGCATGCAAAGCCTGTCGCGGGAAACGCAATAGAATATCTCTGAGTTCATCACTAATATTTGCCGGTACACGTGGTCGCCCGCCATAAGTAGCATCACCTACAATCGGCATTTTTTTCCAGTTGAGATGAACCCGGATTTGATGGGTGCGTCCGGTTTCAAGTGATACTCTGAGTAATGTGTGATGCTCAAAGCGCTGTTCTATCCGGTAATGGGTGACGGCATGTTTGCCACTATCCGTCACAGCCATTTTTTTCCGGTCGACATGATGGCGGCCAATATTGCCTTCAATCGTGGCACCGGCAATGACGTTGCGATGCACCAGCGCCAGGTATTCACGTTTCACATCACGCGCCTGTAACTGTGCGACTAAGGATTGATGTGCCACCAGTGTTTTAGCCACTACCATCAGACCACTGGTGTCTTTATCCAGGCGATGAACAATACCGGCTCTGGGCAATCTTTCCTGTTTGGGTTCGTGGTGGAGTAAACCATTGACTAAAGTACCTGACCAGTTACCTACGGCGGGGTGAACCACCAGACCTACCGGTTTGTTAATAACAATAATATCGTCATCTTCATAGGCAATATTCAGCGGCATCGCTTCGGCTTCAAAGTGAGTTTGTACTGCTTCAATCACCTGAATTCGTATTTCTTCACCACCAATTAAGCGTTCCTTAGGTTTCATGGCCTTACTATCGACCGTTACCTGCCCTGCTTTGATCCATCTTTGCAGTTGGCTACGGGAGTATTGCGGGCATAAGCTGGCAATAACCTGATCAAGACGCTGTCGGGCCATTTCTTCTGGAACGATGGTGATTATTTGCTGACTTTCGGACATAGTGAATTTAATGTTTAAACCAATAAATAAGCAGCCTGCCAGCCATTTTCAACCGGCAAAATCCGCTATAAAAAAGAGTCGGTGCACAACATTCCCGGTAACTTTTTCGTGTGCACTTACGTTATACTTGCAATCCTGTTCCATCATACGTGTTATCAAACAAATGTCGACAAACACAATAAACCTGAAAAAAGTTTCAAAAATTTCCCGGTGGCTGATGATCAGCCTGCTTTCCTTCAGCGTTGCGGCCTGCTCATCGCTTGGTTCAGGCGGTAAAGACGACCCTGCTGAAACGATGTCTGCGAGCGCTCTGTACGGGGAAGCAAAAACTGCGTTGACCAATAAGCAGTACGAACGTGCGATAAAGTTATACGAAACACTGGAAGCCCGTTTCCCGCTGGGACAATACGTCCAACAGGCTCAATTGGAAACAGCCTACGCACATTATAAATACGATGAGGCAGATACTGCGCTGGATACCATTGACCGCTTTGTACGCATGAACCCGGGCAGTGACAAAATGGCTTATGCCTGGTATTTGCGGGGGCTGGTTAACTTTAACCGTGATGGCAGTATGGTAGATAAAATCTTCCCGCGTAGTATCACTGACCTTGATACCGTGCGCCAAAAAGAAGCTTTCCAGGATTTCTCACGGGTAGTCACCCGCTACCCTTCCAGTCAGTATGCTGCTGATTCAAAAGCGCGCATTCAGTACCTGCGTAATAGCCTGGCGCAGTCTGAAGTGAATGTAGCGCAATACTACATGGATCGGAGTGCATGGCTGGCGGCCTTTAACCGGGCGGAATATGCGATTAAGCACTATCAGGGTTCACCGGCCATTATTGAAGCACTGGTTATTAAAATCAAAGCGGCCCGTCAATTAGGCAAAAATGATCTGGCAGCTGACAGCCTTCAGGTGTTGAAAACTAACTTCCCTGAGCAAGCAGCGAAATTGACTCAGTGATCAAAAAAACCACGTTTGTCGGTTTTTATTGCTACGTCTGAAGTAGCTTGTAAAATTGTGATTATGGCTATAAAACGATAGAAAATAATAAAAATATAAGGGGCTTAACCATGAGACACATTAT
>CACVAV010000244.1:0-1884 GCA_902727945.1 uncultured Thiotrichaceae bacterium
AATTCTTCCGGTGTTCTGTATAGCGGGTATTTATAGGTGTCATCTTTCGTGAAACTACCGTGCAATAGCGGCTCGTAGTAGCCAGTGAAAAAACCGGTAGCACGGCCATCTTCAGCAAATAATTGTTGAGGTTCAAAGTGCTTTTCAAAAAACTGTTTTGCCGTCTGGTCATCCGGATTAACCAAAGTGGCGGCATCAGCACAAATAGGCTTCCATACCGCTGACTTTCTGGGCATTACCCGACAATTATTCAACAGGGCAGGCCAGGCTTCACTGTGTTTGTCATCCTGCCAGCCTGGTAGTTGATTCCATGCCGGATTAGTGGGTGGTTGCTCAGCAACCTCTTCCTTATCATCACAGCCTGATAGCATGGCAAACAAAATGCAGGCAATAGCTATGCATCCAGAGGTGCGCTGCGCCGTGCTATCGGAGGCGTTGTGAGCCGTGCTATTGAAGGCATGAAGTGCAGCTTTGAATGGGTTAAACACAAATCACCACATCAGGTCATCAGGAATCTGGAAGTCCGCATAAGGATCGTCTTCCGCCGCCACCTCATTCTTACTGTCATTCAGAATAACCAGGCAGCTTTCATCACGCTGGACGATTTTATCAATGACCTGACGCGGAATCAGCTCATAGCCTTCACCTGAGCGGACAATGGCTATAATGCCATCAGCTAATTGCTGCTGAAGTTTGTCGGTGACATAGATGCTCTGAATTTTATTGCCATCCGCAAATTGATACGCCAGTTCGCCTCTGCTACGGTTGATGCGATTCATGGTGATTAGCTGACGGATTTGAGCCTGAATAGCGACACGGTCGGCTTCTTCACGTTGTTGACGATTCAGCTCGCGTGAGCGCTCAGCCTGCTCTTGTTTGGCTTTTTCTGCGAGTTTCCGGGCTTTATCAGTCTCAGTTTCTTGTTGCTGGCCTTTGTTCTGTTGATAGTGCTGCTTATTTTTTGCTTTTTTACTGGACTGGGCTTTTTTCTTGTCGACCAGACCGGCTTTCAAAAATTGATCTTGTAGAGATGCCATGATTTTTGTTCCTGTTAAAGTCGCAGACTTTCATGCTTGCGAGTGAAATTTCTTAATGTGTCTTGCTTAAACGGGTGGCTGAATAGCTTACAATCTACTGAATAGTGATTATAGGCAGCATGCTATACGTATTCAATTGGGAATACTGTGAAAGTCGCAGACTTTCATGCTGGCGGAGGTGTAGTCACCACATGGTCAGAAATTTGCCCCGCCTGATCAACTGGCCTACAATATGCTGCACCGCGAAAAAACCGAGGGTTTTGTCGACAATATAAGGGGTTGTCAGGTTGACAGACGGGCCTCTAACCGTATAATTGTCGACAATTATGTTTCAGAGCATACTACTTAGGCAGTCGGTTTTAGGTGAAAAAGTGTTTTTTTGCTGTCAGTTTTGCTTCATTACTCAGGTCTGTTTTGCCCTCTCTGCAAAATCTAAGGCTGCAACCTGACAACAACATATATATCATTCAGAAGACTTTACATTTAAAAAGCGAAAGAAGTAAGCATAAGCGGGGCGCCTGATCTGATACGTGGTTTCTGCGTAACAGTCAGAGGCTGGCAGCTTACTGACCACCAAATACACTGATTAAGAGGATGTTTACAGGATGAGTAGCGAAATTTTAACACCAGTCTTACCTGAGTCGGTTGCCGACGGAACCATTGTTGCCTGGAATAAACAAGTCGGTGATAGCGTCAAGCAAGACGATATCCTGGTTGAAATCGAAACAGATAAGGTCGTATTGGAAGTACCCGCTATGGAAGATGGCGTACTGACAGAAATTCTTGAAGAAGAAGGTGCGGTGGTCACCAGTAGTCAGCTGTTAGGTAAAATGGAAGCGGGTGCAGC
>CACVAV010000244.1:1984-4660 GCA_902727945.1 uncultured Thiotrichaceae bacterium
CAAAACGGGTGAAGGTGATCGTGGCGAGAATCGTGTACCAATGACCCGTCTGCGTGCACGTATTGCTGAGCGTTTGATGGAAGCTAAACAGTCGACTGCAATGTTGACGACGTTTAACGAAGTCGATATGAAACCGCTGATGGATGCCCGCAGCGAATATAAAGACCTGTTCGAAAAAACCCACGGTGCACGCCTTGGTTTTATGTCTTTATTTGTTAAAGCAGCCAGTATCGCATTACAGCGTTTTCCTGAAGTAAATGCTTCTATCGACGGTAATGACATCGTCTATCACAATTACTCTGACATCGGTATCGCAGTATCTTCTGAGCGTGGTTTGGTGGTTCCGATCCTGCGTAATACTGAAAACATGGGTTTGGCTGATGTTGAGTCAACGATTGTGGATTATGCCAACAAAGCGAAAGCCGGTAAGTTGGGTATGGCTGACCTCACTGGCGGCACATTTACTATTACTAATGGTGGTGTGTTCGGTTCGTTGTTATCTACGCCTATTCTGAACCCCCCTCAAAGCGCCATTCTGGGTATGCATTCTATTCAGAAACGTCCTGTTGTGGTTAACGATGAGATTGTTATTCGTCCGATGATGTATCTGGCGCTGTCTTACGATCACCGGATTGTTGATGGTAAAGGCGCGGTTACTTTCCTTAAAACGATTAAAGAGCTGGTTGAAAATCCTGTTCGTATCGTTCTTGATGTATGAGGTCAGTAAGCTATGAGTGATAAATACGATGTAATTGTTATTGGTGGTGGCCCTGGTGGCTATGTGGCGGCTATCCGTTGTGCACAGCTGGGTATGAAAGTCGCTTGTGTGGAAGAATGGATTAATAAACAGGACAAGCCTGCTTTAGGTGGTACGTGTTTGAATGTCGGTTGTATTCCTTCTAAGGCGCTGCTGGAAAGTTCTGAGCGTGTTGAAGAGATTCAGCATCACAATGCTGATCACGGTATCAGCGTTGAAGGCATCAAGGTTGATGTACCACAGATGATTGCCCGTAAAGATGCTATCGTTTCTAAATTAACGGGTGGTATCGCTCAGTTATTTCAGGCGAATGGTATTGAATGGTTGCAGGGTCGCGGTAAGTTACTGGCTGATAAGGTGGTTCAGGTGACCGGTCATGATGGTGCAGTCACCACGCATGCTGCTGAAAATGTGATTATTGCCACCGGTTCCGTGCCGATTGAATTACCGATTGCTAAGTGGCTGGATGATCGTATTGTCCATTCCACCGGTGCACTGAACTGGGAAACTGTACCTGATCGTTTAGGTGTTATCGGTGCGGGTGTTATCGGTTTGGAAATGGGCAGTGTCTGGCGTCGTTTGGGTGCTGAAGTCATTGTATTGGAAGCGATGGATGACTTTTTGGGCGCTGCGGATGCTGACGTGTCTAAGTCTTCAAAAATGCAATTCAAGAAACAGGGCCTGGATATTCGTCTGAGTACCAAAGTTTCTGCTGTTGAAGCGCTTGATGAGGGCATCAAGGTTAGCTACACCGATAAGAAAGGTGAAGATAGCCTTGTTGTGGATCGTTTGATTGTCGCGGTGGGCC
Source organism: uncultured Thiotrichaceae bacterium (assembly GCA_902727945.1). Taxonomy (GTDB): domain Bacteria; phylum Pseudomonadota; class Gammaproteobacteria; order Thiotrichales; family Thiotrichaceae; genus Thiolinea. The sequence goes on from CACVAV010000244.1 coordinate 3,550, forward strand.
GTAAGCCTAATACGAATGATATTGCTGATTCTGCTGCGGGTTTGCAATTGGATGAGCGTGGTCGTGTTGCGGTGGATGATCATTGTGCAACAAACCTGCCGGGTGTGTATGCGATTGGCGACTGTGTGCGTGGCCCGATGTTGGCACATAAGTCTTCAGAGGAAGGCGTTATGGTCGCTGAGCAGCTTGCCGGCCAGAAACCACACATGGATCACAATATGATTCCATGGGTTATCTATACTGACCCTGAAATTGCATGGGTAGGTCAGACTGAGGCCGAACTTAAAGCGGCTGGCGTTGCATACCGTTCGGGTAGCTTCTCTTTCGCGGTGAATGGTCGCGCTATGGCCATGGATAAAGCAGCCGGGCTGGTTAAGGTCTTAGCTGATGCATCGACTGATCGCATCTTAGGGGTGCATATCGTTGGCCCGATGGCTTCCGAGTTAGTGGGTCAGGCGGTCATTGCGATGGAATGTGAAGCATCTTCTGAAGATCTGGCGCGGATGTGTTTTGCACACCCTAGTCTTTCTGAATCGATGCATGAGGCTATTTTGTCGGTGGATGGTCGTGCTTTGCACGGCGTTAACCGTAAGCCAAAAAAGTAAGATAAGTAGATAGGTAATGGTGATTACCTGTTTCAGCCCGCACAGGGCTTTAGCAGGTAGCCCAACTAGTTAGTTAGAGATGTATCTCAACCAAAGGAAAACAGGATGAATTTACACGAGTATCAGGCCAAGGCTGTCTTCAGCCAATATGGTATGCCGGTACCGGTCAGCAAAGTAGCAACGACTGCTGCTGAAGCTGAAGCCGCCGCCGAATCACTGAGCACTGACAAAGTAGTGGTTAAGGCGCAGGTTCATGCCGGAGGTCGCGGTAAAGCGGGCGGTGTTAAGTTATTTGATTCAGCGAAAGAAGCGGGCGAATTTGCGGGTGCTTTGCTGGGTACTAATCTGGTAACTTTCCAGACCGATGAAAAGGGTCAGCCGATCAATTCTATTTTGGTTGAAGAGACCTGTAACATTGATCGTGAGTTGTATCTGGGGGCGGTCGTTGATCGTGCCAGCCAGCGCATTACTATCATGGCCTCCACTGAAGGTGGTATGGACATTGA
>CACVAV010000245.1:0-1804 GCA_902727945.1 uncultured Thiotrichaceae bacterium
TCATCATATGCTTCCACAGCAGCGCATTAACCGTCGGCATAACGAAGAAAGGTGAAATCAACAGGATTCTGACCAGACCCTGGCCGGGAAACGGATCATTAATCAATAAGGCGAGCGCTAATCCAAGCCCGACAGTGATAACAACTACACTACCCAGTAGCAGTATGGTATTAAAAACCGCTTCACTAAACACAGGGTTAGTAATAAAAAACGTGTAATTTTCCCAACCGACAAAACCACTCAAATCGGGTTGCATCAGGTTGTAACGGATGAAAGAAAAATAGATGGTCATGACCAGCGGAACAATCATCCACAACAACAAGGTGGAAACCGCAGGTGTCAACAATAGCCTGGGTGTCAGGCGGCTTTCCTGATCAGGTGAAGACATAGGGAGGTACTCTTTGTAATCAAGACCCGGATAAGGGCCAAAGGCAAGGCAAAACAGATCTGCCTTGTCATCAAACCTCATCCGGGGAGGAGGACTTTTTAACTATTAAGTTTAAATACGCATACAGGGATTTTGCACAACAAAGCCAGAGACCGGAGGTACAGCAGTACGATTGTCTGCTGTACCTCCCGTATGCTACTCAATAATAACTATTGCTTACTTATAATAGCCAGCGCGCTTCATTTCACGCTCAGCAGCTGCCTGGCTTTTCTCTAATGCTTCTTTAACGGAAAGCTTACCCGCCAATGCTGCACTCAATTGCTGGCCTACTGCAGTACCAATCGCCTGAAACTCAGGAATCGCTGCGAACTGGACGCCAGTGTATGGCTTCGTGTCGCTTGGATCAGGATTCGCTGTCTCAATCGCTGCCATTTCTGCTTTAGCAAAAGAGGCTGCTTCTAAGAACTTCTCATTTTCATAGGTAGAAGCACGCGTACCTGTCGGAATTTTACCCCAACCGTTGGTTTCGCCGACCAGATTGATGTATTCCTTAGAGGTTGCCCACTCAATGAATTTAGCAGCTTCCGCAGATTTTTTAGTTGACTCAGGAATTGCCAGTGCCCAGGCCCACAACCAGTTAGAACCGTTTTCTGTGGTTTGATGTGGTGCATGTGCAAAAGCGATTTTGTCAGCTACTTTACTTTGCTCAGGATCAGTGATGAAAGAAGCCGCAATCGTTGCATCAACCCACATGCCACACTTGCCTTCGTTATACAGTGCCAGAATTTCGTTGAAACTGTTCGCAGAAGAACCCGGAGGGCCGTACTTTGTCATCAGGTCAACATAGAAAGTGACCGCATTCATCCATGGCTCTGAAGTCAACTGTGGCTTCCAGTCATTGTCAAACCATTGACCACCAAAACCGTTCGCCATCGTAGTGATGAATGCTGCGTTATCACCCCAGCCCGGCTTACCACGCAAACAAATGCCATAAACGCCTTCGTCAGGATTATGGATTTTCGCCGCAACTTCAGCAATCTGATCCCAGGTTGGCTTATCCGCAACTTCAACACCAGCAGCATCTGTCAGATCTTTACGGTACATAAGCATAGAGCTTTCACCGTAGAAAGGTGCAGCATACATTTTGCCTTCTGCTGACAAACCTTTTTTCATCGCAGGCAGAATGTCATCAACATCATAAGCTTCGCCAAACTCTAAAGGCTTCAGCCAGCCTTTCTTGCCCCAGATTGGCGCTTCGTACATACCGATAGTCATTACATCAAACTGGCCACCTTTAGTAGCGATGTCAGTCGTTACGCGTTGACGTAATGTACCTTCTTCTAAAGTAACCCATTTCAGCTTGATATCAGGATTAGCTTCTTCAAAAGTACTGGTAAACTTCTGCATTTCAACCAT
>CACVAV010000245.1:1904-4660 GCA_902727945.1 uncultured Thiotrichaceae bacterium
CCCTTAAGGAAATGATCCAGCGGCTTAAAATCAACAGCACAACGCATCGCCGGAATCCATTTAGCAATATTGCGGGTAGTGAACAAGCGCCCCTGATGCATCTGGTTGTCGACACCATCATGAAACAATACAATGCCACCGTTCTTACGCGAACAGACCTGTGTTAAGACATTATCCAGAATCTTATCACCCTCCTGATTTTTCGTATCCCAGTCGAAAGCCGACAGTTGCCAATCTACGTGCAGGAAATTCATAGCTTTCAGTGCCTGCATCACATGCGGCTTTTCTTTACGATTAAACCAACCATCACCATAAGGCAACCGGAATAAGGGCGGCTCAGTGGTAAGATAAGGTGCTAAGACACGGCGGGAAGCCTGAAAATGGAGCTTCATAAACGACGGGTCTAAACCGGAATAACGCAGGTGTGAATAAGCATGTGAGCCAATCATATGGCCATCCTGTTTTGCCTTATTCAGGATAATGCTACGTAACTGGCATTGACGGTATTCCACACACTGACTGCCATCACTGGCGGTCGCCGGATCTGCTTTTGTGCATTGCTGCAGGATACGGCCACAGTCAACTTTCTCCGCCAGCACAAAGAAAGTGGCAGGCACTTTTTCACGGCGCAAAGCGTCCAGTACGTCGGTGGTTTGCAAGGCAGGGCCATCATCAAAACTCAGGTGCAACGGAAATTTAGTTTCTGCCGGGCAACTGTATTTTGCTTTAATGGCGTTGCAGTCAACCGCCTGCACCAACCCTGAAAACACGATCAGCCCCACACCTGTAAAATATTTCAGCCAGGTTGTATTCATATTGTTCGTCCTTAATGATTCACGATTTATGATTTTTATAAAAAAGTAAAAATATATGTCTATTTGAACTGTAAATTAATCGCCAGTTTATCGACTTATGGCACAGTCTGTAAGATTAAGATAGGCTAAGTAGCTTAATAAGAAGCAAACAGATTGAACACCACGAGGATTAAGACTTTAAATGTTAGTTCAGCGAACCAGTGTAATCGCCATCTGCTCAGTTATTCTGGCAGCATGTGGCACCAATAATGTGCGCCCACCCGCCACCATACCGGCAGCTGACCCGATCAACGGGCAATCAGAAACCACATCACGCTACATCGTCGAGCAAAAAAGCCGGGAAAGCGCCCAGCAGTACGCCATGCACGAGCAAAAAGCAGCTCAGCAACGCCGCCAGTGGGAACAAGAAAATACGCGCAAACAACGGGAAGCAGAGCAGCGTCACGCCGCTGAGAAAAAACGGATTACACGGGAAAAATACAACCAACAATACAAAGCTGAACAAGTGCGACTGGCTGATCAAAAACTGGCAGCAGAAAAACAACGCCTGACCCGCCTGCACTACCAACGTAAATTTGAAGCTGAGCAGCAGCAGAAGGCAGTTGAGCAACAGCAAAAGCGGGAAGCCGCCGCAGAGCAGCGTCGCCTGGCTGAACACCGTAAAGTATTTGCTGAAAAACAACGCTTAGCTCAGCAACAACAAGCACAACAAAAACAGGCACTTCGCCAGCAGTACCACCAAAAATTTGCTCAGCAGCAAGCACAAAAACAAGCACAACAGCGCCGATACCAACAAGCCAGACTGCAACAACGACCTGCTCAGCAACAACAGGCCAGCTTCACGCCTGCTCCTTCTAAAACCTATCAGGGCAAAGGGCAATTCAACCGCCTGCCATCGCCGGTACGCTCCAGCCTGCGCTTACGTGGCGTATCCGAACGCGGTATGAGTGTGTATGTGCGTCCTGCCAGCGGTCGTGGCCCTGCTGTTCTGACTGCAGCAGCTGATACGCCCCGTAACCCGGCTTCGACCATGAAGCTGATCACCACTTATGCTGCACTGGGGGTCTTAGGCCCGAACTATCGCTGGCCCACAGAGATTTACACTTCAGGGCCGGTAGTCGGTGGCACACTACAAGGTGATGTGATTATTAAAGGTTACGGCAACCCGAGCTTTAAAGAAGCTGATTTGGGCCAGATGCTACAGATGTTAAGCCGTAGAGGTATCAATAATATAGCTGGTAATTTTGTCACGGACACCAGCTACTTCAATATACCTTATCGTAACCCCGGCTCCTTCGATGGCAAAGCAGCAGCTGCCTATAATGCGCAACCGGAAGCGCTGTTATATCAGGGGCGCGGTAGTAACTACCGCTTTAAAAACCTGGCAAAACGTGTAAAACGTTCTACCCGTACTATGCCACGCAGTTCAGGTGCGCGTTCTGACCTGAATAACAATTTGTTCGGTGCGTTCTGGAAAGTCTGGGTAGGCCGCATGGGTAAAGGCATGCAGGGACGCCATAGAAAAGGTACCGTTCCTCCCAATGGACAACTGGTGTATCGCCATCAGTCACAACCCTTACGCCAGATTATTAGCACCATTAACAAGAAGAGTAACAACGTAATGGCGCGCCAGTTAATGCTCAGCATCGGTGCAAAAGGCGCAGGTGCTCCGGGCACAACACGCAGTGGTGCGCAGGTGATTAGTCGTTTTCTGAGTAGCCGTGGCTTACGCTTTCCTGAGTTACGTATAGAAAACGGCTCAGGCTTAAGCCGGATATCACGTGTTTCAGCGCGCCACCTCGGTGAAATGCTGGTCAATGCCTACAACAGCCCCTGGCGCAATGACTATATGAACTCACTGGCAGTACTCGGGGTAGACGGCACCATGCGCAACCGCATGAAGAAAAGTGGCATTGCCGGACGTGGACGTTTCAAGACAGG
>CACVAV010000246.1 GCA_902727945.1 uncultured Thiotrichaceae bacterium
CACAAAAAAATTTTACTTACCAATACAAAACGAACTGAAGATCTCACCCAGCAAATCATCCGGCGTAAACCGTCCGGTAATTTGCCCCAGCGCATCCTGAGCAATACGCAGCTCTTCAGCCATTAGTTCACCAGCATTAAATTCCACCAGCTGCACTTCCGCCCGATCAACCGCTTCACTCGCTTGTTCTAAAGCCCGCAGATGACGGCGGCGGGCAATGAAAGTATCCTCTGCTCCACCCTGAAAGCCCATGCAGCTTTTCAGTTCTTCCCGTAGTGCATCAATACCCAAACCCTGCTTAGCGGATATATAGACATGCTCACCCTGCTTACCGGCTGACTGACCACTCAGATCGATTTTATTGTGCACGGTCAGGCGCGGTATCGCTTGCGGTACACGTTCAAGTAAATCATTATTCTCAGCAGATCCATCATTATCATCCACCAGCAACAACACCAGATCTGCTTTATTGATTTCCTGCCAGGCCCGCTCAATACCAATCTTTTCCACGGGGTCATCGCTATCGCGCAAACCGGCGGTATCAACTACATGTAAAGGCATACCATCCAGATCAATCCGTTCGCGCAATACATCCCGCGTCGTGCCAGCAACATCAGTCACAATCGCGGTATCCTGGCCCGCCAGCGCATTCAGCAAACTGGACTTACCCGCATTAGGCCGCCCGACAATCACCAGATGCATGCCATCACGTAATAGACTGCCCTGACTCGCTTTACTAAAAATAGTCTTTAACTGTTGCTTCACCTGATTCAGGCGTTGCTTGACGGATTCATCCGCCAGAAAATCAATCTCCTCATCCGGAAAATCCAATGCTGCCTCAACATAAACCCGCAACTCAATCATGTGAGTAAGCAACGTATTAATCGCCGTAGAAAACTCACCTTGCAGCGAGCGTAATGCGGAACGGGCAGCCTGCTCAGAGCCGGAATCAATCAGGTCAGCAATCGCCTCAGCCTGTGCCAGATCAAGTTTATCATTCAGGAAAGCACGTTCAGAAAATTCACCAGGGCGTGCTAAGCGTGCGCCTAATTCAAGACAACGACGCAGCAACATGTCCATCACCATCTGGCCGCCATGTCCCTGTAGCTCTAAAACATCTTCACCGGTAAACGAATGGGGAGCGGGGAAATAAATAGCAATGCCATCATCCAACATCGCGCCATCAGCAGCACGGAAATGTTTATGAACAGCTTTACGGGGGGAAGGACAATTACCGAGGATTTGTCCGGCCAGCACGGAAAGATCCGTGCCGGACAAACGAATGATACCGACTCCACCGCGCCCCGGCGGCGTGGCCACAGCGACGATGGTGTCAGCAGGGGCATTCACGTTAAGCGTGCCCGATGATTTTCTTGTTGATATACCACTGCTGTGCAATCGACAACAGGTTGTTCACTACCCAGTACAGTACCAGACCCGCCGGGAACCACAGGAACATAAAGGTGAAGATAACAGGCAGGAACTGGAAGATTTTCTGCTGCATCGGATCCACCTGCGGTGGATTCAGTTTTTGCTGCAGGTACATACTCGCGCCCATAATCAGCGGCAATACAAAGTAAGGATCCATAATCGAAAGATCTTTGTACCACAACAACCAGGGTGCCTGACGAATCTCAACGCTTTCCAACAGCACCCAATACAGACCCATAAACACCGGAATCTGGATCAGGATAGGTAAACAACCACCCAGCGGGTTTAGCTTTTCCTTACGGTAAATCTCCATCATCGCCTTTTGCTTGGCTTGTGGGTCATTCTCGTAACGTGAACCAATTTCTTTCAACTTCGGTGCCATGGCCTTCATCTTCGCCATCGACTTATAACTCGCAGCAGAAGGCCAGAAGAACAATAGCTTGATGAATAAGGTCAGGAAAATAATCGTCCAACCCCAGTTCTGCACAACACCGTGGATCTTCTTCATTACCCAGAAAATAGGCTTGGAAATAAAAGAAAAAATGCCATAATCAATCGTTAGCTCAAGGCCTTCTGCAATCAGCTCAAGGTCATCCTGCAATTTAGGGCCAACCCACAAACTAGTCCGGAAGGTATCTTTCGCGCCAGCAGCAATTTGTTTTACAGGGCTACGCGCACCCAGAATATAACCCGGCACACCTAAAGTTTTAATCTCACGCGAATAATACTGTGTTTCTTCTGTCTGAGGTGGCACCCATGCACTAACAAAGTAATGCTCCAGCATACTCACCCAACCACCGGTAGCTCTGTCTTCCCCTTCAGGAAGACCCGCTTTCATATCACCAAAAGAGACCTTTTCATACTTATCAGTATTATAATAAGCACCGCCTACAAATGCCTGTACACCCATCAGGAAACCGCGCTCGCTATTATCCGGCCCGTGCATCAATTGACGATATTCCGTACCTGTCCACATTTGTGGCGAGTTATTCTGTACCTCATGCTCAACCTTAACTTCAAAACTGCCGCGCTTAAAGCGGTAACGCTTAGTCACTGTTACGCCGTTTTCACCCTGCCACACCAGAGGAACGACTAACTCATCAGCGCCTTCAGCCATCATAAACTCTGTTTGAGTTGCTGCGTAGGTAGCCAGGTGATTAGGTGCCATCCCTGCTAAACTACCTGCATCCAGTCCGGTCACTGCAACGTGTTGCAGACCTGATTGTGCAACGTAGTTTTTACCGGCACGATCCAGAATACGGCTAGGACTATCCAACGCTTCCAGACTGACCGGATAGGTAGGCAAATCAGCAACGACGACGTCCCCCCCCTTTGTACTGATTTGGAACTCAAGCACATCGGTCTTTACCCGGATAATTTGTACACCCTGAGCGGTACTCAGTGCATTATCAGTAGGAATAGCGCCTGTAGCAGTATTTACCGGTACACCAGCACTGTCTGTGGGGACAGAACCATCAGCAGGCGTTGCTGTAGTCTGCTGTTGTTGCGTTACAGGTACTTCCGGCTTAGGTGCGTGGTCGGCCTGCCAGGTTGTCCACAGCAGAAAACCCAGAAAAAGCAAGGTGAGATACAGGAAGGGGCGTTGAGAATCCATAATTCCTCAATCTGATGTTCGATCAGGTGGAGTTTTGTGTTCGGAGGTTCGGGGTTTGTTGGATGATGCTCCATACAACTGACCCACGCGCTTCCATGACACTTCGAGTTGCTGCAGTATAGCAGCGTTATCCATTGTTGCCAGTCCTGACTGACTCATAACGATAATATCAACAGCAGGAAGACCGGCAATGTGCTCGCGAAAACTTTCACGGGCCAGACGTTTGATACGGTTACGCTGAACAGCCAGCTTCAATGACCGTTTAGAGATAGCCAACCCGAGACGGGCCTGAGGCTGAGTACTTTCGCGAACACGCAACATAATACCAGTTGCCTGAATACGTCTGTGACGACCACGCTCAAACACCCGCCGAAATTCATCGGGGCGGGTCAATCGATTCGCGCGCAGGAAGCTCGCCAAGTGCTTACAATAGAATCCGCTTTATGGGATCAGGCGCTTACGGCCTTTAGCACGACGGGCATTTAATATTTTACGACCATCGGCAGTTTGCATACGCGCACGAAAACCGTGTACGCGGGCACGGCGAAGGTTACTTGGTTGAAAGGTTCTTTTCATGATGAATTACCAACAAAATCAATCTAATCAGTTAAAAACCGGCTGAGTTCTTTTAGTAACCAGAATACAGCAGGCCCGTAAAAAAGGTTCCGCAAAGTACCCGATAGCACCCATTATGTCAAGGTGTAACTCCGTGACTGTCAATAAAAGGTGTGCTTAAATCGGCTCAATATCACCCTTCAGCCTGGAAGTTCTCATTTTATGTCCGGACAAATCATCACACCAATAACCCAGGCACTGTCTGAGGGAATTATCACACGCCCTCAGTTGCGCGAACTAATGCAGCGCTCAGATACACCTGCTTTGTATCGTTTACTGCTCTGGGTGCTGCTACTAACTCTCAGTAGTAGTTTGATCTGGTTTTTTCAGGATCATATCCTGGTTTGGCCTGCGATGTTTATACAAGGCGTGTTACTGGTGCATTTATTTGCGCTGCAACATGAATGTATTCACTACACCGTGTTTCGTACCCGTTGGCTGAATGAAATCACCGGTATCATTTGTGGCTGGGTAATTTTGCTGCCCAACCGGCATTTTCGTTATGAGCATTGTGACCACCACACTTTTACGCATCAGCCTGGTAAAGATCCTGAACTGATCCCGCTACCCAAATCACTGGCTGGTTATTTCCTCTACCTGTCAGCATTACCTTATTGGCGTTACCGAATAGACAATATATCACGTCACAGCGTGGGTAGATTAAGTGCTGAGGAAAAACGCTTTGTTCCAAAAACTGAATACAACCGTATTTATCTGGATGCGCGAATAATGGTCACGGCATACCTGATGATCATACTGCTCAGTGTATGGTTAGGTATTTGGCAGACCTTGTATTTCTGGCTGATTCCACTGACGCTGGGCGAGCCGGTGATGCGTTACATCCGGTTAACAGAGCATGTCGGACGGCCTCATACCGCTGATATAAAGCAAAACACCCGTACGACATTGGTCAATAAGCCGCTACAGTTTTTATGCTGGAATATGAATTACCATGCGGCACATCACTATGCATCTTCGGT
>CACVAV010000247.1 GCA_902727945.1 uncultured Thiotrichaceae bacterium
TGTACACCCCCTTTATCCACGTGGATAAAGGGGGTGTACACTATGAACAATAAAGGGGGTGTACGTGTTGGGAGTGGGGAATTTGATGGGGGTGTACTCTTTGCTATAGTCTAGCCGTGATTATTTTAATGGGGTGTTCACTTAACAGTTGAGTACACCTCATTAATTCTATATACTTTGTATTATTGGGTGGTGGTAAAACTCAGAAACAGATTTTTAATGTTCTTTATTTTTACCGGAACCTGGAACGTAACAGACCTTTTTTTCTTGGTCGTTATTATCGTCTTGTCCGCATATAGCCAGGACAATGGCGTAAAATCAGAATATTGCAGATATTTAGGGGTGTGCGTTTATGGCTTACAAGTACGACAAAGGGCAGGTACAGGGCAATGCTTCAGGTCGTTGGTTTGAGATATTCCAAGCCCTTGATACCCGGTTGAGCAAGGCTGCATCTAATGCCGGGGGGCATGTGCCCTGCCCTGCTGGTATAGGTGGCTCTGATAGCTTCAGGTTTGAAATATCATCAAATACAGACGGTCATGCTTTCAGTAATCAAGCTGATAATCGTAAACTCTCGGACGGGTTCGGGGTGTTGATCTGGCTTAATGGTTGGTCATTCCCTGACACCTTAAAGCGTGTTGCTGATTATCTGGACGATAACCGGGGGCGTGTTTCTACACAGCCAACAACAACCACCCCGGATACTGAAGGCTGGAAACGTAAAGCTGTAGCACTAAAGCGAATGCTAGACCGTGCCGCAAGCGTTCCTAATGAGTCAGTCAGGGCTTACTACTACAACAGAGGTTTAGAGCTTGCTGCGGGTATTGCATCCCCTTCCCTCTGGTATCACAAGGGCGTTTCCATTTCCTACCGGGGACAAACCATCAAGGACGGGGGAAGCTGGGTAACTGTTCCGGCTATCATCGGGCGTATGTCTGGTTCCCAGGGCTGGACGGGGGCGCAAATAATCCGACTGACAAAGGACGGGTACAAAGCATCTGAATTTATGCGGGATGCTATCGAACAGGCGACCGGCACCAGACCCGAACAGGTTTCAGACAAGCAACTTCTGAAGACGGTTCCCAATATGTCCGGCTCTGCTGTCCGGCTGGGTAAAGCAGAATCTACGCTGTGTGTTGGTGAAGGGCTGGAAACTATGCTGGCTGTTGCGCTTGCCCTGGACACTCGCAGTGTTGCCAGTGCTGGAACTGCGGTACTCCTGGAACGCCTGGAGATACCACCACAAGTAAATCGTCTGTTAATTTTTGCCGATAAAGACAGGACAGAAAGAGGCTTGCAAGCTGCGGAAGTGCTGCGGGATCGGGTGAAGGATCAAATGGAAGTGAAAATATTACTACCCCCTTCCCCGGTTCCGGGTGATGCAAAGGGCATTGATTGGCTTGATGATATAAAAAATCTAGGTTCCTGGAAAACCTGCGTGGATTGACTTGTTAGTTTTGGTATAGTGGTTGTTAATGGCTTAACGCTCTGGAATTTTTACAGGACATAAACGAAAAAACCCCGAACCGGCAAAGTTCAGGGTTTTTCCGAAAGTAGCGGAAACTACTTATTTGTCTTTTTCTTCTGGGCGCGAATCCAGTCGAATCAGTTGGGTGGTTAACCGGGTTACATATCCCGCCCCTCTGCTGATAGTTTTAAAAATATTGTCGGACATTTCTAATGTACAAATCAGACGAAAAAGGCGTAATACGCCTGCCTATTTTGGCAGGCTCGGAACCGGATGTAAAGCTAAGCTATATTTCTGCAAACGGTGCTAACACTTCATATTCTACATTAAGTAACCATGATAGCCAATTGAATAACAACATTAAGTTATTCACTAAAGCAGTCAAGAACATTGAACAAAAGGTCAAACTGACCTGTGTAATACACCCTTCTGAACTGGTTGATGGGCGTTTCCTACCCTCTGAACTACTGATTAAGCTCATAAAAAAGCATGGTAAAAAGGCCATTCTATTAAGATCGGGCTTAGGTACTGGTAAATCCTGGTCACTGGCAGAGGTCATGCAAGGCCAAAACCGGGGGCGCGGTGTTGCAGCTTGCCACCGTATAGGATTAACCCAACAGTTGAGCAACAAGTTCAACGCGGATAATTACCGCTCTGTCCGGGATGCCGGGGGCGAATACTCCGACCGACTCGGAACCACGATACACAGTCTACCCCGGATGTTAACCACTGACAGAACCGCTAACGCCTTCGATAGTGGCTTGTTTGTCCTGGATGAATCCAACAGTTGCGCGGCTGAAATCACAAACGCCACTGTGAAAAATGAAGCTCTGACTATCAAGTCAGTGGGTGAGGCTTACCAAAAAGCTGAATTGATGGTTTGTGCAGATGCGCACCTTGACCTATCAACAGTCGATTTGCTGGAAGCTGCCGGGGTTCCCCTGGATGAAATGATGCTGATTGTAGTTGATTACCCTGAATTGGAAGGCTACACCGTCAACATTTGGGAAGATGAACCCGGTGATGATGGCAAACCAGCGACCAAAGCAGCGTTCATGAATCAGATTTTGGCTGATGTTCGCAATAACTTAAAAGTGATCGTAACCAGCCTTTCAGCAACATTCCTGGAAGAACTGAACCGGGAAGCTGAAAAGCAAGGCATAGCGGACGGAATCGGGGGGAAGCGACTTGTAACCAGTGACACCCCAATGATTGACCGGGAAGCACTGACAGCAGAAAGCTATCAGGGTGATGTTTTAACAATGCTATCCCCTGCCATGTCCACGGGTATCAGTTTTAATAAAACCCGGATCAGTGAAACAGGATCAGTTATAAATTGCCCGGACTACAAACATGCAGACCGTTGCTATGTGGTTCTGAGTAATGGCATGGATACCGGGGGGTATCAAGACGGACTACAGGCGATGATGCGAGAACGTGCGGTGAAAGACAGCACCATCAATTGTTATTATGCAGAATCCCCGGTTCCCCTTCCCTCTGCTTCTCGCATTGCCAAAGTTGCACAGAATGAGTCAAAAGCTAATAAGGCTGCATTTGATGAACTGGCTAAGCATGTCGCCCCCGGCATAAATCCTGCTGAAATATGGGGAAGGAATAGACCGAACCACAACAAGGCTGATGCCTTCCTTCTGTCCCAGGCACTAAGAACCGGTGAGCAAAAGCGGGATTTTCTGGAATTGTTTGTTGAAGAATGCCAGGTGAAAGGCGCAACAGTTAACGAACATTGTCCGGTGTCAGAACTCGCAGACGGCAAGATCACCTTCCAAGTGCTAAAAGCTGAAAAGCAAAAGGAACGGGAAGAATGGAAACAAGCCAGAATCGACGCTATGAAACTCGATAGTGATGATGTAGACGGGCTTGATGATGCCATTGCTAAGCCTGCCCTTGATCGTCTTTACATCGAAGAACAAGCGGTGATCGACTTTGACCAGCTTGAACTATCAGAACGTGGTGAGTGGATAGAACGCTTTTACCCGGAAAGCGGGAAAGGTATTCAGAATATTGCACGTGAAATAGAACGAAGTCAGGCAGACACAAAGCTGATTGCTGAACTCGTTTCAGCCGGAATGCTCGGAGCTTCTGGGGGTGAAGGCGACCGGGTGCGGTTCCTGGAGAAGTCCACCACTGATAAAAAACACTGGTTCAGCCGTGCCAAATACACCCAATTGATACTGAAAGCTGCGGGGGTGGCAGAGGTAAACGGGGAATTGATAGCAGGTGCTGAAATAGCACTGAATGCAAAAGAGGTTCGCAAGATGAAAAGTCCATGTTACGGGCTTTATCATTCACTCAAACAGAACCCGGAACCGGCTATCATGTGCGGTTATATCAGTGTTGAAACAAAACCGGCTGATGTTAAAGCAAACCCCCTGCCCTTTATGCTGGATATGCTGGCAAGCATCGGAATCAAAACCCGGAAAGCACGTGGTAAGCCTGAATGGAAAATTCAAGGGGATAGTCTGGATAGTGTGCTGGGGATGGTTAACCGTCGGAAAGCTGGCGGTATCAATGAACTGAAAGACTACTTCGATAAAATCACTGAATACATCGACAGCTATCACGCCAGAAAATCAGCACAGACTGAACGCGATTCAGGCAATAAAGACAGAACCCCGGACAACGTACTTGCTGCAATGAATGGCGCACTTGACCGGGTAAACCGTCCTGAGTTGTTGGATGCAGCTATCGAATATTTCGAGCCGTTCCACGATCGGATAAAAGCTAAGAAATTAAGTGCCACTGTGCTGCATTTGATGGTTAAAAGATGGCTTGATAATACGCCTGGTTAATGGTGATTTTGGGGGCGAGTAGATTAGCAAACTACTCGTTCTGTAATTCTTTGATTTTAAACGGAAACATGGGTTTATAATCACCTTCTATAAGAACAATAATTAACTACAGGAAATAACTGCTCTCAAAATTGGCACTCTTGAACCCTCCTTTTCTTGGTCGTTTCTTACTCCCCTTTGTAGTTTGGTCTGTGAAGCAATAACGACCAAGAAAACGAGCTGCGGTCTGTGCGTGTTGCGGCCTTCCCTGAAAAGTGAACGCCAGTAAACAAAAAAGGCGTTAAATGCGCTGTATGCCCTTTCCCCGGTTCCGGGTGTATTACACCGTTTTTTTAAATTGCGTGGCT
>CACVAV010000248.1 GCA_902727945.1 uncultured Thiotrichaceae bacterium
CGGCAATATTTCCATCTTTGCCGGATGTGACCGCGCTACTTTTGAAAGATGGTATTGAATGGTTTGGGGAGCGTGAATTATCGCCTAATATTATTAAAAGACTGGAAGAAGTGACCGGGCTGGATGTAAGTACGCTGGGTTTTCCAGTTGAGATGACAGAGGTATGAGGTGGTTCCTACAGGCAGGATATAAAAGCGAAATCGCCCTCCGGCGCGTTCTTATAAAACGTGCCGGGGTAGCAAGGGGATTTAAAACTCACTACCCCGCATCAATTCACCGGAAAACATCACCTCACCCGATGGCTCAGTCGCATCCGTCTGCCCTTCCGGCTCCAGACTAATCGCCAACTTATTAATATGCGCCAAACCCTGCCAGTTTGATAAGCCAAGGCTCAATTGATTATTACCCAACTTCTCCAAAGCTCCCATACGTATAGGCTTCTCATCAGGATTTTTTGAGTAGCACCACAATGTCGCCGCCATGCCTTCAGCCAGGGTTATTTTGTCTGTCAGTGCAACAGTAATTTGCATATCCTCTTTACTGACAGCCGCCAGAGCTACTCCTTGCAAAGAAGGCGAACGCATCTCAGCAAAATAAGCATTTGTCGTTGGTGAACTATTTAGCATCACCGCTGTAATCACTGCGGCGAGTATGGAAGCGACGGCCATTGCAGGCCAATGGAACCAATCTAACCATGAAGACGTTGTTTTTGTTGGCTGGCCCGATTGCTTTTGCTTCTTTACCGCCGAAGCCAAGCCCAATTCAGCTTCTAATCGCCGCCATACTTCAGGAGAAGGTTCTTCCGGTGGCAGTAGCCCGACTAAACCGGAAAATTGCTGCTCATAAGCCTCGGCCACTACCCTCAGGTAGAAATGCCGGGACATCAACGTTTTGAAACGCTCACGCGCACGCCCTTGCAGCGTACCCAAAGCGTACGCCATCGCCAACGGCTCAAAAACGTCCGGGTTTTGATAGCGCTTCATACTGACCACCTTCTTCAAACTGAAATTTATAGACCATAATACAAATACGGAGTTTAAACAAAAACAGACGCATAAAAACAACAAAAGACCCCGAAAGGTCTTTTGTGTTTACTTTTCTACAAATTACTGAGCTTACTCTGCAGCTGGTGCAGCAGCCGTCGCAGCATCATCATCCGCAGCAGCTTTCATGCTCAAACGCATACGGCCCTGACGATCAATTTCGATCACCTTAACGCGTACTTCGTCACCCACATTGACATAATCAGTAACTTTTTCAACACGTTCTGCACTGATCTGTGAAATATGCAACAGACCATCTTTGCCCGGCAGAATCGTAACGAAAGCACCAAAGTCCATAATACGCGCCACTTTACCGTCGTAGATTCTGTTCAATTCTACTTCAGCAGTAATGTCTTCAATCATCGCCTTCGCAGCATGTGCTGACTGAGCGTCAACTGCAGCAATCTTAATGAAACCTTCATCATTAATATCAACAATTGCGCCGGTCTGCTCAGTAATACCACGGATGGTTTCGCCACCCTTACCGATAACTTCACGAATTTTCTCAGGGTTGATCTTCATGGTCACATAACGTGGCGCATAGTCAGACAGATCATCACGTGATTCAGCAATAACTTTTTCCATCTCACCCAGAATAAACATCAGACCGCTTTTGGATTGCTCCAGTGCTTTCTGCATGATTTCTTTAGTGATACCGGTGATCTTAATATCCATCTGCAGTGCAGTGATACCATCTTTAGAACCGGCTACTTTAAAGTCCATATCACCCAGGTGATCTTCGTCACCCAGAATGTCACTCAATACCGCGAACTTGTCGCCTTCTTTAACCAGGCCCATTGCGATACCCGCAACCGGTGCAGTCACAGGCACACCTGCGTCCATCAGCGCCAGTGAACTACCGCACACACTCGCCATCGAACTGGAACCGTTAGATTCAGTGATTTCAGATACGCAGCGAATCACGTACGGGAAGTCCTCCATCGCCGGAACGGTCGCTTTAACACCGCGCTTCGCTAAACGGCCATGGCCGATTTCACGACGCTTTGGTGAACCGATAAAACCGGTCTCGCCGACGCAGTAAGGAGGGAAGTTATAGTGGAACATAAACGGATCGCGGTATTCACCGGCCACCGCATCGATCATCTGCGAATCGCGATCTGTACCCAGGGTAATCGCAACCAACGCCTGCGTCTCACCACGGGTGAACAATGCAGAACCGTGTGCACGTGGCAGAACACCCACGCGAACGCTGATAGGGCGTACTGTATCCTGTGCGCGACCATCAATACGTGGCTGACCATCCAGCACACGACCACGAACGACTTTCTTTTCAAGGTTTTTGAATTCAGTGCTCAGATCCTCAGCACTGAAACCTTCTTCGCCTTCAGCAGGCAACAACTTTTCTTTTGCCGCTGTCAGAATCTCATCAACACGCGCATAACGCTCTTGTTTGTCAGCAATCTGGAATGCTTCAGTCAGGCCAGCTTCACAGGTTTCAGCCATCGCAGTAACCAGTGCCTGATCCGCTTCCGGTGCAGTCCATTCCCAAACAGGATTGCCTACTTCTTCAACCATTTCGTTGATTGCAGTAATCGCCACCTGCATTTGCTCATGACCATAAACCACCGCACCGAGCATGACTTCTTCGCTCAATAGCTGAGCTTCAGACTCAACCATTAACACTGCGTCATCCGTACCGGCAACAACCAGGTCAAGCGCTGACTCTTTCAGTGCTTCAGGTGATGGATTCAGTGTGTACGCACCGTCAGTATAACCAACACGTGCCGCAGCAATCGGGCCGGCAAACGGCATACCCGCAATTTTCAATGCAGCAGAGGCACCGATCATCGCCAGAATATCAGGCTGAACGTCAGGGTTTAGTGATACAACGGTCGCTACTACCTGAATTTCATTCAGGAAACCCGCTGGAAACAACGGACGGATAGGACGGTCAATCAAACGTGCAGTTAAAGTTTCTTCTTCAGTCGGGCGTGCTTCACGTTTGAAGAATCCACCCGGAATACGGCCCGCTGCGTAGAATTTTTCCTGATAGTTAACTGTCAGCGGGAAAAAATTCTGACCCGGCTTAGCTTCTTTACGACCAACTGCTGCTACCATTACGGTGGTTTCACCCATAGTAATCATAACAGTGGCGCTGGCCTGACGAGCAATCTCGCCGGTTTCCATAACGACGGTGTGATCACCGTATTCAAATGTTTTTGTAACTTTTGACATGTAGTCTTTAACCCTATAGTAGTTATAACAAGTTTAATATTTACCGGAACTATCACGGGCAGGCTGTTTATGAATATTCTGCGAAATTAAGTGGTAATGAATGCAACAAGCAGAACACTTATAAACAACCTTCCTGCGTATCCAGATCCGGGAAGGTAATTGGCCGGCTTATGGCCAAACGAAAAACACCGCAAAAGATGCGGTGTTTTGTTTGCATCGCTTAACGACGCAACCCAAGGCTTTTAATCAGTTCCTGGTATCTACCAAGATTTTTCCCCTTGAGATAATCCAACAGCTTGCGTCGCTGGTTAACCATTTTCAGCATGCCACGACGGGAATGATGATCATGCGTATGATATTTAAAGTGTTCGGTTAGGTGCTTAATGCTAGCTGTTAACAGCGCGACCTGCACCTCCGGCGACCCGGTATCAGTTTCTGATTGGCGATATTGTTCAACAATACCTGCCTTTACTTCTGCACTCAGAGACATCGTCCAAAGCTCCAGATTATAGGTTGCTAAAAAGGCGGCGATTATAGCACCGCAGTTTCAGTCTAACAAACCTTAATTTCAGCTAAGTGACTGATAACTTCACATAGGAAAATAATGCACCCGCCGTAGACAACAAAGGAATCCCCAGTAAACCGACAGACAACCAGATAATGAGCCTTGAAAAAGGTCTGGTCTGATGCCAGAAATGCCACGCTGTATAAACCGCAACGGCCATAATCAATAACAAAGTCGATGTGAGAATGACAGTTAAAATAATGTCTACGGGGTCATGATAACCCGGCAACATGGAACCAATCAGCCAGGCTCCGAAGGCCGAAATGTAGGCAGGCCCCAGTAATAATAACCACATTCCCCAGAATAGCAGGTGTTTCCACCAAACATAAGTTGACCGTCTCTGCATACAAGACACTCCCGACAGTGGGTGTAAATGAAGTCCCAGCTCATCAATATGGCCGAGACTTTTCAGATACACACCGAAGCTAAGCCCTTAACTCCTGATCTCTTATATTTGTTAGCGCCGCGATGAAAAGACGAATTCAATCATTAACTTGAGGCATAGCGCCAGTGTTCCCAGAATAGCCAGTAGTTTTGCGCCGACCTCTGACAAGTCAAGTACCCTTGTCCACCGCTCGGCTGGCATATCCAGCAGGTTATGGAAAAAGGTAAAAACACCTTCCGAAAAGTAGACCGTCATTCCTGCCAGCAAAGCCAGTACCCAGAATAAAATTGCAAAACGCAGAATCACAACAACACTCCTGATTTTCACCTCATTAGTATTGGGACTTCGAGGCATTCAATGAAGTAATCTGCCGTAAAACGTCTTAATTTGCAATTACAAAAATTAA
>CACVAV010000249.1:0-1891 GCA_902727945.1 uncultured Thiotrichaceae bacterium
GCTTCCATACATTAACTCCATTGACTTTATGCGCATAAGAACAAATAAAGTCAATAGGGACAGAGATTTCCTTCCACTAAACCATTTCAGATATACTCACCACTTTTCACAAAGCCGATCCAGCCATGTCCACCTACCCTAAAAGCACCCAAGACCTTATCGACAAAGCCAGCCGCGTCAGTGGCTACGGATTCGATATTATTTACGACCAGGACTTACCAGTAGCCTCAAGCGTCAAAATAGCAGGCCACGAAAACCGTGAGCGCCATGAAATCGTATTGCGTCTTCCCTCTGATGAAAATAATTATCTGATTGCCTGGCAGGCAGCTTTTGTACTCCACCAATTCCAGATGCCGGAAACAGAACGTGCCAACCTTAAGCCTGAAACAACCGGCCTATTGAGCGTAAAACGTGATTTACTGGCGATGCACCCCGGCATTCCGTTAGCACAGCAAGAAGGCTTCACCGATCACGTCATCGGTGGTGTCTTATCACAGCTACACTCCGTTCCGGTCGGTATGCTGATCGATATTGAACTGCACCGCAATTACAGTGAACTACAGGAAACCCAGAAACAGTCACTGATTAACCAGGTGGTGGAGCATGTGGCTTGCCTGCAAATGACTGCTGAAATGTTCCCGGAAAAAATCCTGCGCTCAAATCAGGTGATGAATGCAACACAGGCGTTAATGGTAGCCGAGTTATTTGATATGCCGGGAATTTTTGAGCCTTACAAAACAGTGGGTATGGAAGCGGCAGCAGCTTTATTACTGGAACCTTGTTTGCACCAGACCTTCGATGAGTCCACAAACCGTGACCTGATCAATCACTGGGGCCGGAACCTGGGTATTTCCGAGTGGTATCGCTGGAGCTGATTAACGATAAGCCCTGCATCTTATGGATGCACGACTGGTAGGCTCTGCGTCAGAAAACTTAACCTAAAATGAAGCAATACCGTATTTTTGATTAAAAAGTACAACTATAGTTGTATTTTTACACCATTTGGCGAATTTCTTCTCTTATCTATCGTACGTATATTTCACATGAAGTACAGACTGAAGGTCTGTACCATTTTTCTCACGATAGAAAGAGAGTATCATCACATGAATACAAAACAAGATATCAGACATCCTCACTCTGTCAGCTATTATGCGCTTTGCTGCATAGTTTTTTTTGCAGCAACTCCGGTTTCAGCAGTTGAATTTAATGGTGTTTCAGCTGTACCCGACTACGGCAGAAACGATTGCATATCATTTAAGCAGGGCAGCAGCACTAATCCGCTGAGTTTTACTTTTGGTTATGCTTGTGTCTCTGAAGCCACCTGTGAGGTTTTTTCGCACGGCTGTGCGGACGATTATTGCAACATTCCTGATTACAGCAAAGGAACCCGTACCTCATTGACTTCCATTCCGGTCACCACCCCTGTTAACCAGATCAATATGGCAGCCAGTGGACAAAAATTGAAAGACCATAGCCAGTGGTGCTTAGTGCAGGATGGCGCAGGTAACCACTGGGCGCTGGACAAATGGCGGGGCACTCAGGAACTATTCAACTTAGCTAACCAGCATGAGACCGTAGTTCCCTGCCGCTCAACAGACTATTTCAATAGCCACCTTGGCTGCCAGCCTGTCAGCACCCACTAGCAAATAACCCTGTTCAGGCAAAATATACGGCATACCCGTTCAAAGGTGTGCCTTATTTTCCAGATTCTGTACCTTCGGTGAGAAAAAGCTTATCACCCAATCCCAACGCCATGCTCACGCGTAGAATGGAAAGTCACCTCAGGCCATTTCTCATGCGCCATCTGCAAATTCACCCGCGTCGGCGCGATATACACCAACTCTCCGGCATGATCATAAGCCAGATTCTGAGCCGCCTTAGTCTTGAATTC
>CACVAV010000249.1:1991-4590 GCA_902727945.1 uncultured Thiotrichaceae bacterium
CTATTCAGCGCTGTACCGAAATAAACCGGTGTCAGTTCACCACGCAGATAAGCTTCTTTATCAAAGGCATGACTCGCCCCCTGCACCAGCTCAATTTCCTCACGCAGCTCATCAGCCTGCGTTCCCAACAGTTCATCCAGTTTCGGATTATCCAGCCCCTGAATTTCTTGGTAATCTGCGATGCGTTCAGTGTTTGCCTTGTACAACACCACTTTATCCTGATACAGGTGATAAATACCCTTCAGGCGCTTACCCATGCCAATCGGCCAGGTCATCGGCGCGCACTTAATTTTCAGCACATCTTCGACTTCATCCAACAAATCAATCGGGTCTTTACCCTCACGATCCAGCTTGTTGATAAAGGTCATAATCGGCGTATCACGCAGGCGACAAACTTCCATCAGCTTGATGGTGCGTTCCTCGACGCCTTTCGCAACATCGATCACCATCAGCGCAGAATCCACCGCCGTCAATACACGGTAAGTATCTTCCGAGAAGTCTTCATGGCCGGGAGTATCCAACAGATTGACGATACAATCGTGGTAAGGAAACTGCATCACCGATGAGGTTACAGAAATGCCACGCTCTTTCTCCATCGCCATCCAGTCTGATGTGGCATGGCGCGCCGCCTTACGACCCTTCACCGTACCCGCCAGCTGAATCGCACCACCAAATAACAGCACCTTCTCTGTCATGGTGGTTTTACCTGCATCGGGGTGTGAAATAATCGCAAAAGTTCTTCTTCTTTTTATTTCCTGCAAATCAGCGCTGTCTGCCATGTGCCTAAACCTGAATATCGAATATTAAGTGGTGGAGGAGTATAGCATTAAGGCCTGCAACTAGTGCCCAACAATCAGCGTAATCCCGTCAACCTCACGAATAATCGCGGTCTCACCCACCTGAAAGTCAGCTTCCCCACTCACGGTACGTGCAGACCACTCAGTACCTGACCACATGACCCTTCCATTACGGGCAGATGAAACAGGCTGTAGCACCTCAGCCCGCTGGCCAATCGCATCATGCCCGGCCACCACAGCAGGTTTCGCCTGCCAGCGCTTCAGTATCGGCAACAGGACACCCGCAGACACAGCGGACATCACCACAAATAACCCGGTCACCACCGTCCACGACAAGCCGGGAAATAACCAGGCCACCAATGATGCGGCCAACGCACCCAGCCCCATAATGAAAAACCAGAAAATACTGAACTGCATAATCAGCAGCTCAGTCGCAATAAATATCACTGCAATCAGCAGAAAGAGAATGGCTGGTGTCATGACTGCTTACCTACTGAAGGTGAATTATTTTTTTGCACCGTATCGACCTGATTTTTCAGGGTATCAAAAGCCGTAAATGCCTTACTCACTACCGACGTTACATCCGAACCATCAGAAGGAATCAATGCCACTGTGCCTTCACGCGCCAGCTCTTTAAAAGCAGCGATATACTGTTCAGACAACTGTTGGGCGATAGCCGTAGTACCACCTTCCCGACTCAGCGCATCAGCAATGACACTAATCGCCTTAGCACGCGCTGCCGCTTCAATTTCAACCGCATCCGCCTCACCACGTGCGCGCAAAACAGTCGCCTGCTGATCACCTTCTGCCTGATTGATTTGTGCCTGGCGATAACCTTCTGAAGTAGTAACCGCTACACGACGCTCACGCTCAGCAGCCATCTGTTTTTCCATCTCATCAAGAATAGAAGTCGGTGGAGAAATATCCTTCACCTCATAACGCAGCACCTTGGTACCCCACACTGCAGAAGCTTCATCAATCGCATGTGTCACCGTTGCATTAACATTTTCCCGCGACTCAAACGTCTGATCCAGACTGAGCTTACCAATCTCAGCACGCATGGTAGTTTGTGCTAACTGAGTAATCGCAAACACCAAATTCTCTATGCCATAAGATGCAGACTTCGGATCCATAATGCGCAGATAAAGCACACCATCCACTCCCAAGGCCACATTGTCTTTGGTAATCGCCTGTTGTGCAGGAACATCCACTGCAAATTCTTTCAGGGAGTGCTTGTAGGTCACTTTATCGATAAACGGAATAAGCAAGTGGAAACCGGCTTCCAATGTTTTGCTGTATTTACCCAAGCGCTCAACAATATAAGCGGCATTCTGAGGAACAATGCGAACAACATTCCACAGGATCAGTATCAGAAAAACAGCGGCTACAATCAGAAAAATCAGACTATCCATGAGCTTATTCCTTTTATAGGTTATTGATTACTAAATTATAGCGCAGATTTGCTGCATGGTTTTTATTACCACAGACGGAAGGTTGGTTGTACATTTAAGCAATCGCAAAGACAACCACTCCGAAATCCGCCAGAATTCCCACATCTATCCAAACAAGCAGAATTCAGGCATGACTTTTTCACTACGCACTACCCTCTTAATAGCACTAGCTTCATTAGTACTGGGTATTTCAGCCACCCATGCATTCTGGAAAAGCGACTATCCGGGCCAGCCGTTATTCGTCAAACTGGAAAATATGCGCGAGGAAGTCATCCCCACTATCACCATCGAACATGGCAATGACTTCTCACAGGAAAAAATTATCATCACCCAGTTACAGCCCGGCGAAAC
>CACVAV010000250.1 GCA_902727945.1 uncultured Thiotrichaceae bacterium
CAGAGAAAGATTGCCCCGCTAAATTTTTTAGATACCCTTTACCCAAAATACAAAAATAATAGAGGGAACACAGCATGCTTTCTAAGCAAAAAAAAACCATGTCCATATCAGCATTAACGGCGCTGGTGACCATCAGCCTCGCCTCAACAGCAAGCGCCGAATACGGCTACTACCAGGGCAATTCACAACAACAGATAAACTACCAACAGGCCTCCTACCAGCCTCAGGGTTACCGTAACAATAACTATAACAACCCGCCGGAAGTCCTGCCTTATATTCCATTTAATAACGCGCCAATGGGCGGCCAGAATATATTCCAACCAGCACCACAGCATATCAACCCCATCTACCAACCACAGGTAAACCACTACCAGCCAGCCCCACAGCAAAGGCAGGCCAGACCAGGCCTCTCGGCAGAAAGACAACGGGTTATTGCCGCAGCAAAACGGCAGATGGGCATTAAATACCGCTGGGGTGGCAACACACCGCGAGAAGGTTTTGACTGTAGCGGCTTTACAAAATATGCACTAAAAGGCTCGGGTGCAAGTATTCCACGCACCGCCGCACAACAAAGCAAAGCCAGCCGAACTATCAGCCGCAGCAGCTTACGCCCCGGCGATATGATTTTTTTCAAAACCAAAGGCAGTAAGGTAAACCACGTCGGCATCTATCTTGGCAATGGCGATTTTATCCACGCCGCTTCAGGCGGAGGTCGTGTAATGACAGATAATTTGAGCAAAAATTACTGGCAAAAACGCTTACACAAATACGGTACTTTTTTAAGCTGACACTAAATAAGCACATGTTATTAGTCGACTTATCAAGAAGTTTTCACCCACACGAATGGATTAAGGCTATAATCAGCACACGTTTTCATTCGTAAACAATAAACCTTAGGAGAGAGAGTATGGGACTATTTGATTTTGCCAGTAACATCGGTAAGAAATTGTTTGGCGGCGATGATGATCCTGCTGAAAAAATCCAGCAACACATCGAAGAAGCTAACCCGGGAGTGCAAAACCTTCAGGTTCAGGTAACAGATGGCGTTGCAACTATCCAGGGTGATGCTGAATCTCCGGAAGCACTGGAAAAAGCAATTCTGATGGCGGGTAATGCCATGGGTATTCAGGAAGTTCAGGCAGCAGAGGCAACCGTAGCAGGACAGCAAGCTCAATTCGGTGCCGATGATGAGTTTTACGTCATTGAAAAAGGCGATTCCATGTGGAAAATCGCTGAGAAAGCTTATGGTAATGGTGCTAAGTACACCGCTATTTTCGATGCGAATCGCGAAGTCATTACTGATCCTGATAAGATTTTTCCAGGCCAGAAAATCCGCATCCCGAAAGACATTTAATTAACCGCACAGATAGGAGTAAACATCCACGATGGACATAAGTAACATTATGCAAAACGGCGCTCAGGCTTTTCAAAGCAAAATGGACGCTGATGGCGACGGCCAGATTGAGATTTCTGATCTGGTACCTGCGTTGACTAACCTGTTCACCAATGCAAAAGGTGATATGGACATCAGCTCAATCTTATCTGGCCTTAATGCGGGCGGATTAACCTCAGTCGCACAATCCTGGTTGGGTGATGGCGACAATGAGGCTATTGATGGCGAGCAAACCAAAGAGCTTCTGGGCCTTAGCACTATCTCAGAGTTCGCCGGCAAGGTGGGCATACAGGTGGAGCAAGCGATCGATGGTTTGCAGGAAGCCGTGCCAAACATTATTGACCAGGCATCCAGTGGTGCTGAATCGCTGATGGATATTGCCGGTGATCTGTTTGAAGGCGATACCGCTTCAGCTGAAGCACTGCTGGGTGACGCTGCTGCTACCGTCTCTGATGCGGCATCATCTGTCAGCTCAGCAGTCAGCGGTTTCGTACAAGACGACAATAATAAAACCGCCTGATAGGTGGTTAGTTTCATTCTGCTGCATTGAAAAAGGCAGGGTATTTATATCCTGCCTTTTTTATGCCTGCTTCACAATACCGCCCGGCTAGCTGTCAGGTTTCGCCTGTACACACGCTTCAATCGCCTGCTTCTCCTGCTCAGTGACCACATAAGGTACAAAGGTACACGCGCCAATATGTAGCTTCATGCCTGATTTACCGCTCGGCTCTAATAGGAAATAACCACCCTTCTTATCCTCCGGCAGGCTGGCACACCAAGGCCCGGCACAAGATGTAGTAATGCGTAATGCGGAATTTTTCACGTTACGAACACCGGATTTATCAATCAGCGTGCCGGTAAATAAATAATCAGCCACCGCAGCGCCCTTGGCACCAATATTCATTTCATTCTCTTCCTGAGAAATGATTTTCTCCAGACTCAATTGGCCATTTGCCCAGATCGGTGATAGCTGCCCGGCCTGCATCTGATGACAAATTTGCACAGGATCAGGTTTCATGCAACTGAGTGCAAAAGCAGAGTGAGTGGCGGTTAACAAAGTGATGGCTGCTAAGATTTGCAGGCTGGTATGTTTGATTTTCATGGTATTCCCTCAGGGTTATTGTTACTTATATGACCGGGGAAACAGGGCATGAGTTCAAAGCTTTAAATTGCAACTACCCATGTAAAAAAAGCCCGGAATAAACTCCGGGCCTTAGCTAACAATACAGACAGGGAGACTGTTCCGTACATTTAAACCTGACGCTTACTGTGAAAGTAGCAGACTTTCATCGTGTTACTAAGTCAGGCAATTTTAAGCAGCTTTAGTTCGGTCGCTTAACTTCACCATATCGTTCATAACGCCATCAAGACCACCATAAACATTCAGTGAATCGATCTGGCCGGTGATATTTTCTAACACCTCAAGCTCTTTCAGTCGCAGCAAAATCGGATTACCTTCCATCAACTTCGCCGTGTTATGCAAAGAACGCGTCGCCTGGGTTTCTTCACGCCGCCGGATCAGGTTAGCTTCCGCTGTTTTCTGCGCTTCCACTACCTCAGCCAATATGGTTTTCATATCACCCGGCAACACAATATCCCGCGCACCCACCGTCTTCAGTTGCAGACCGTACTCAGCGGCTTTCGCCAGCACAATAGCCTGCACCTGTTTGTTCAGCAGGTTTTTATCGGTCAGCAACTCATCCAGCGTCTGAGTCGACACCACCGCACGCAACGCCAACTGCAATTCCCGATACAAAAAGTCATAATGATCCACTAAAGCCTGCTTCACCCGCTGTGCATCGGCAATCTGCCAGGTCGCAGACAGATTAATACGCAGGCTCACGCGGTCTTTCGTCAGAATTTCCTGACCATTGACTTCCATATTCTGCAAGCGCATATCCAGGTGCTGCACCTTAATCACCCGGTTAAACTTCCACCAGACATGCACACCGGATTCCAACATACCTAACTGCTCACCATCGACTTCCAGAAAACCGGTATGACCTTCAGCCACCGTGCTCATAGTGATAGCCGTCGCCGCCGACATCTGTAAAGGCTGCTGCCGCACAGATAGCAGTAACCGCGCCAGTGATTTAGGCAACTTATAATCTTCGCTAATATCCAGCTTACGCACTTCAATCGCCTGCTGACCCAGCCAGTAAGCACCACGTTGTGCAGGCGCTTTAATGTCTTTCAGCACACCGTCCTGGTACACCAGACCGACTTCATCTTCACCAGTTACCCAGCTCAGTACGTGATCCGCAAAGGCATCGGTATGCAAGCCAATCAGGTGCAGCTGTTTACTATCAACCGCGCCACCTACAGCCACCGTCTCAATGGAATACTCATGCTTCCAGTCAAAAAATTCGTGCACACCGGCGGGCAAAACACGGTGGAATTGCTCATTTTTAAATAACAAACCACGGTGTGACTCAGGGATAATTGTTTTGGTTTTAAAAATCATGGTTGTTCTCCTTACTGCATATTTTTAATATAAGTGGCGCAACCTCCACACCCGTTCAGGCCTGACTATTTACACCGGACAGGATGACCCGCACAGAATGACTATTCACACATCATTCGGTACCGGCATCATGTCCGCTGAACCCATAATCAGGGCTGCACGGATGCTGGTTTACTGCTGCCCGTCCGGAAATACCGATGTGTTGCCACACCTTCTTCCCCTCCGCAACATCAGCAAACCCGGAGGTCACTGCCGTATGCCCTTGCGGGCTGTTTTTATAGCTAGCGTGGATGGCTAGTTATGCTAATCGGAATCGAACCGATAACCCGTTGATTATCATTCAACTGCTCTACCCATTGAGCTATAGCTATGGTGTCGTTAGCCGGAATCGAACCGGCATCTGCCCCTTGTCGGAGGCCGCTTTACCATTAAGCGATAATGACATTCAACCCGTTGTACTTACCGATACACCCGCGCAACCAATGGTGGCGGTGTCAGGCAGGTATACAGAACCTGCTCCGCAAGTAAATACAACCGGGTTAAATTTATTGGCTCTTCTTTGTTTTCCGTGGTGCAATAATGTATTAAAATCAATGCCCTGAGAGTTCCAGCTAGTGGATAGATGACAATGACAACGCAATTTTCTATAGACCTTGGATTACCCGGTATCGAGATTTTACAAGTAGACCACGCCGATGATGGTTATCACATTAAGGTTCGCAGTA
>CACVAV010000251.1 GCA_902727945.1 uncultured Thiotrichaceae bacterium
TAATTTTCACCAACCCAAAATGAAATAAATGTTTCACCAAATACAATAATATTTAAAAATGATAATAGAGAAATATTAATGCCAATTTTTAATGATTTAAATAAATTATTGATGGCTTGTTCATGCTGTCCCTGCCCAATACTATTAATAATGATGGTGTCCCAATAGCTGAGGAATCGCATTAACACCTGAGTTAACATCATGACAATAAACACGATAATAGTATAGTGAGCAGAGGCAGTTATTCCCAATAATATTGCCACCAGAATACTGTCTGTTCTGAACTTAAGGAACTCTGCTGTTTGTGACACTGCAGTGGATTTGCTGAACTTTAGTAAATCCATGAATGTTTTTTTATTAATGGCTGCTTTGTTAAAAAATACCGTCTTATGACGTTTGATAGTATTACTCAGAGGCAGTATGAAAAATACGAGGTTGGCCAGAGAAGCTATAATGACAATATCAACCAAGTCTGCCCCAAGAAATAATGCCAGTGCAATACCACCGATCCTCAGGCTAACCCGGATGACTTCAAAACTCCCTATGTCAAAGTAACGTACTTCTGCACGTAAAATACTCATGTACATGCGTAGTGGAATCGATATAGCTACTTCTAATAGTGTGATAATGACAATGGTGCTGATCAGGTGATGTTGTTCAGCCAGCAAGCCGGACTGCATGGCTATGAAAATTCCGGCACCTGCCATGAGCATAATGGCGCTCATGATGAAGGAAAGTACTAGCGCATTACTGACAATGCCTGTCCAGTTGTTTTTATCTTCGCTGCATAATGATAAATAGCGGGTACAAGCCAGTGCAACACCAAAGTCCAGCAGTAACAGGTAGCTGGTAATGGATGAAACCATGCCCCAAATACCGAAATTATACTCCCCTAGTGTTTTGAGAATTAACGGAAGTAAAAACAGCGTTCCGATAGAACTGACGGCGATGGCCAATAAGCGTACCACCATTGAATGAGAGTATTTTTGTTTCATTTTTATCACACTTCAGTAAATTATGATGGTTTTCTGAGCTTTTCTGAAGACTATGTATTCAGTGTTGCCTGCCGGGGATTGTTTATCAGTTGAATGATCTTGCTGTCCCAGTCGAATACATAACGTTTTCTGTCTGCTGCTGTTTTGGACTTAACCTGTCGGGCATAAGCTGTATCAGTCATAAATTTCGTTAGTTTTCCGACTAATTCCTGCTTCGCTATGGGATCGAAATGCAGCGTTTCATCACGCAGTACTTCAGTGACTTCAGGAATCCGGCTGGCCAGACAAGGCAAGCCATAACCCATGGCTTCCATCAGTGCATTGGGTGAGCCTTCCATCAATGTCGGGAACAGGAACAAGTGACAGTGCTGGAGGAAAACTGAAGCATCATCCTGCCAGCCCAGAAATTTTACCCGATCGCTGATACCATAAGTCTCTGTTAACTGTTTGAGTTCATCGCCATAATTTTTGTTACTGGTATCAGGGCCGATGACCAGATACTCCCATTCCAGGTGTTTGAGTTCTGCCAGTGCTTCAATAGCCAGTCTGATATTTTTCCTTTCATTTAGCACAGACACTGTTGCAATCCGCACCGGCTCTTTACTCTGGTGTTCATTAATGGAAAGCGGAGACGTAGTGATGTCGTTGGGTAGTGTGCTTATTTTATCAGAGCCGGTACGTATACTAATGGCTTGCTGCATAGATTGGCTGGTGGCTACAACAGCTTCTGAACCTCGGACACCGATATATTCCAGTGTTCTGTGTGCTAAGCGACGTAGTCCGGCAAAGCGTTTGAATGTTGCATCGAAGGCATCATCACCCCGGATGAGTGTGATTGTGCGCACGGACAGGCCGATACCGGAAAGAATAGAAATAGTGGCGTAAAAAAATGAGAATACAAAGTGTGTTGATGCCTCATGCTTTTTGGTCAGGCGACGCATTTCCAGTACCGCCCGGAAGTAGAACTCAATCCAGTAGACTGGTGTGCCTTCTTTGCTACGCATTTCAATAATAACAGGATGAATCCGCTTATCTGTTACCGGTAATTCGGCAGTGGCAACATAATATAAATCCTGCCCTGAAGCAGCTATGGCTTTGTATGCACGGTAGAGGCGCTTGGTAAATCCACCCTGTTTGTGTCTGTAATAAATTGATAATACGGCTGGTTTTTTCATGGTCGCATGAGTTCTATAGCGTTGTTGAGAGTAAGATCTAAATTAACACTGTCTGTTATTCAGCGGCGATAAACAAAAGTGTTGACGGTATAGAAAAAGGGCTGAGCGTCTATCCGGGAAATGTAAGCGGTCACCCTATCAACGGTGGTTTTCGGTTCTTTTCAGTATTATAGATACCTCATGGATAAGGTGATTCAGGCTGACTGCCGGTTTGCAATAAAATTTATTTCTGGAGTAGTTACAGCGCTTGAGAATAGGCTGCATGGGCGATGACTGCGCAACCAGTTTATATTTTTGCACCGGTCAGTGAAGAAGCGATTCTGAGGTTGGTTATGAAAAAAACCGGCCTCATGTTTACGATTAATGATTACGGTCTTGAAAATTGGTCTGTCCGGGATCATGTCTGCTATTTTAAGTATGCCCGGCTAGGTAAGCTGCAACGTTTAGTACTTGATGAGGCTCGTGCCCAGGGTGCTGATGTTAATGAGCTTTTTGCCTATTTTGAAGCACACTTTGGACAGATAGAAGTTGATTTGCTGGAACCGGCGCATCTTCTGCAAATGGATGTGAAGTTTCCGGGTACAGTACGTTATTCGGAGGTTTTGCGGCGCGGTGTTGATGTTATCAGTGCTTTGTTCGGCTTGAGTTTGTTTATTGTCCCCGGCGTTATAGTAGCCTTAATGATTAAGCTGAACTCAAAGGGGCCGGTCTTTTTTTTGCAGCGGCGTACCGGCTTATACAATCATGAGTTTACTATTGTAAAATTTCGCTCAATGTACACAGATGCCGAGAAAAACGGTGCGCGTTGGGCGGATCGGGATGACGAGCGGATTACTGCAGTGGGCCGGTTTATCCGCAAAACCCGCATCGATGAAGTACCTCAGCTGTGGAATGTGTTGACCGGTGATATGTCGATTATCGGGCCACGTCCGGAACGGGAGGTATTTATCCGGCAGTTAGAACAGCAAGTCCCTTTCTATCGCTTCCGGCATTTAGTCAAACCCGGCATCACCGGATTAGCTCAGGTGATGTTTTGTTATGGCGCTTCGGTTGAAGACGCACGGCAAAAACACCGTTATGACCTCTACTACATAAAACATCAGAATTGGAAGCTTGATCTGAAAATTCTGCGTGACACGCTGATGACTACTATCAAAGGTACAGGCGTTTAGTCCTTGGTCTGTCAGTCGACAATCGTGTTATTCTTCTCCTTTGAATTATACAGTCAGCAGCCGTTGGCTAATCAGGGTTTTTTGATGTCAGAGTTACCGGGATTTCTCCAGAATAATACCACCTGTCTGCCACAGATTGATGATCTGCGCGCGCTTTTTGTATCGGGTGTTGCGCTGCTGGATACACGTGCGCCGGTTGAGTTTGCTGAGGGTGCATTTCCATCAGCTGAAAATTTGCCACTGATGAGTGATGAAGAGCGTCAGGCGATAGGTACTTGTTATAAGAATGAGGGGCAAAATGCCGCGATAAAACTGGGGCTGGAGCGGGTGAGTGGCGGGATTAAAGAGCAGCGGATTCAGTTATGGCAGCAGTTTGTTGAGGCGCATCCTGAGGGGGTGCTGTACTGCTTTCGCGGTGGCCTGCGTTCCCGTATTACCCAGCAGTGGATTTATGAAAAAACCGGTATAATGTATCCCAGAGTGAAGGGGGGTTATAAAGCCTTGCGCCGGTATTTGCTGGAACAATTAGCGGAATTACCCGCTCAGTTTCAGCCTTTTGTGCTCAGTGGGCGCACGGGTTCCGGAAAAACTATTTTACTCAAAACCCTCAGGCAACAAATTGATCTGGAAGGGCTGGCTAATCACCGGGGTTCTGCTTTTGGGCCACAAGTCACACCCCAGCCCACACAAATTAACTTTGAAAATACGCTGGCGATTGAGTTATTGCAACAATTGGTGGCGGGTCACACGGCTTTATTGTTTGAGGATGAAAGCCCCAATATTGGCTCAGTGCATCTGCCTAAAACACTATTTCAGCAATTGAGCCAGTCTAAGCTAGTGTTGATGGAAGTCAGTAATGAAGAACGTGCGGCGATTAGTTACCAGGAATATGTCGTCGATATGGTTGAGGCTTTTAGCCAACAACAAGGTGGTGAGGCGTCAGGCTTTCAGGCCTTTAGTGATTATATCCTGGGTAGCGCGGATAAAATCAGGCGGCGCTTAGGCGGTGTTCGTCATGCGGAAGTCAGGGCAATGATGGAATCTGCACTGGACATTCAACAACGTAGCGGAGAGACTGAAGCCCATCAGCAATGGGTTGAATTTATTCTGTTTGATTATTACGACCCGATGTATGACTACCAGATGAGTAAAAAGTCGGAACGCCTGGTATTTCGGGGGGATAAGGCTGGCGTCAGAGAGTATCTGGCGGAACAAGG
>CACVAV010000252.1 GCA_902727945.1 uncultured Thiotrichaceae bacterium
TCGATCTGAACATCAAGATCAAAGTTGTCATTGGATAGTAGTTTATCATGCTGTTCTGCGAAGGTGTCTTCAATAGAATTCAACACGTTGCTAAAGTCGGCTTCGAGTGCTGCGGTGGTGCCTACATGGCTGGAATTACTCTTTACGTAGCCCTCTGTGACTTTTTGTGCACCGTCCAGATACACCTTGAGGAATTTACGGGCGCGTGACAGCCGTTTCGGATCATCTTCGATGCTGACTAAAATATCACGTGCTTTATCCGTGATCCGGTTTAACCGCTGATGATAATCGGGGTTATTGATTTTCTGGTTAGCGGAATCAATGGCTTTGATGCGCACCTGTGCTGATTCAAGTGCTTCCAGCATTTCTTCCACTGAGACGCCATAGCCGGTGATATTGCCTGTTTTGTCCTTGCGTGGGTCAAGTCCGTAATACAGGGTGAAACCCAGAAAAGCCGCACCACCGAGCACAACAGCTGCCGGAATGGAATAATTGGCACCAAAAGCGGCGAGCAGGGTAGTTGTCACTGCGATAAGGATGGCAGCAAGGGTTTTAAACGGTGCTTTAGGTGCCCGGGCGATCTTGCGCCGCTTGTACTCACCCTCCAGCTTGAAACCGTGACGTGCAACATGTGCTGCAAACATATAAGCGGCAAAAGAGCCGCCGGTAATCAATGTGCCTATTATATCGCCACGTACCAGTGCAACAATGCCTGCGATAAGTGCGGGTATGGGGAGCAGATAAAGCAAGATACCTTTGAGACCATAACGAATGGAATGAACAGCTTCCTGCGTTGTTGGGTTGTAGCGTTTAGCTTTTGACATGGTAGTGATGTCCGAACTTACAGGAATAGATAAAAGATGGACTGCAGGCTAACCAGTCCCACAGTCATGGCTAGCAAAAAAAAGCCAACGATCTTCCTAAGTGTATAGGTCATGTAGTATTTACTCCGTGCCATGCATCGATATTTTCTCAGAGAATACTAGCAAATGATGCGAAAACCACAAGGTTTACTGTGGAAGTCGTGATTTCCCTGCTTGGTGTGAAGCTTTTTATGCTGGCTACTGTGGAAGTCACAGATTCCTGTTTCTGAGCGTGATTTTCATGTTGGTTAGTGTGGAATTGAAATGGATACTTGCCAAAAGAATAAAATATGGTTATATTAATATAAAATTAAGGAATGGCCTTGCGTGAGCGTCTGTGGTTTCCGACAAAAGACGCGAGCCAAAAAATCTGACTCGCGTGCTATTGTGAAGGTGACTCATTTGTCGGAACAAGTAGTCCGACTTAGAATGAAAATTTTTACCCCAATGTTAAAACTTTCATCCATCTCAGTCTTTCCTTGCCAACCAGCTCCCCAATGAATGGCCGGTTGATAAGGTAAGTCTGAGATAACAACCTCAGCTCGCGTCATTACGAAACTTCTATGCCGTTGAGTGTCAGAACAGCGAAGTTTTATTTTTTCTATTACAGCCTCTAATGACGACAGAACCGCTACCACAAACCCCAATTCATTTGGCAGTCCCTGCTGAAGTTGCATTTAATACTAGTGATTGAGCACTGAACTAAACCTTAATGTTTAGATAAAATTTTGATCAGTAATTTTTCTGAGTAAACAAAGCTGGATCAATGGCTTGTCCATTCAGGCAAATTGACCAATGCAAATGACACGCGGAACATGCTTAACGAATCTTCAGTTGTGCGAAAGTGTCGCAACGGGACATGTCGCCATATTGCAGGCCGGTTTTGAACCACTGAACACGCTGCATTGATGTGCCATGTGTGAAGCTGTCCGGATTAATACGTCGCCCTGACATGCGCTGTAAGCGATCATCACCAATAGAAGCGGCGGCATTCAGGCCTTCTTCCAGATCTCCCGGCTCAAAAATGTTTTTTTGTTTCTGGGCGTGATGAGCCCAGACGCCTGCATAACAGTCCGCCTGTAATTCCAGCAGCACTGAGAGTTTATTTGAGTCTGGTTTGTTAACCCGGGACTGTAGTTGCATGATCTTGTCTGAGGTGCCCAGCTGTTTCTGAACATGGTGTGCAATTTCATGGCCTATAACATAAGCTTGTGCAAAGTCACCGGGCGCGCCCATCTGTTTTAACTCGTTGAAAAAACTCAGGTCGATGTAGACTTTCTGGTCTCCCGGGCAATAGAATGGCCCGCTGGCCGCTGTGGAATAACCGCAGGCAGACTGGATTTGATCATTGTAAAGTACCAGCTTAGGTTCGCGGTAGTTTAGTCCCGAGTTTTTAAATAGCGGATTCCATACATCTTCAGTCTGGGCAACGACTGCTGATACGAAATCTGCACTTTCCTGGCTGGCTGCTGATCGTTGTGTTGGTTGTTGTGAGTCAGTTCCTGTCATGCCCAGCATTTGGGTTGCATCACCCCCGATGAACCAAACAAATAACATCATTAGCAACAAACCGACACCCCCGAGTTTTGCCGGTCGACCCATGCCACCGCTACGCCGATCTTCGATATTGGTACTGCGTCTGCCTGATCTCCAGCGCATGAGGGTTTCTCCTTTAAAAAAAATTGATGGAACTTTTATGAGGTAATTATTTCACAGAAACATCATAAGCGCAGTGTTGCTGTGAAAGTTGCAGGCTTTCATGTGCGTGAGTGTCAACGTTTGTCTGATCCACGCGTTATCAAAGGAAGATGCCCAGCAAGTTGCTACAAGGGGTTTGGACGCAGAGGGTCAGGTTTAATTAGCCGGATATTCTACAATAAATGTGGAACGGGGTTATAGCAGTGACAAAAGGAGCATGACCTGAAACCACAGATAGAAATGGATCACTTCCTCAAGCGTGTTGAGCGGCGTGCTTTTGTCACAGCACGTATCGCGACAAAGGATGGGGAAGAGGCGCTGGATATTGTGCAGGATGCGATGTTAAAGCTTGTTCAGAAATATGGAGATCGTCCTGAATCTGAATGGGGAGCATTATTTAACAGCATTTTGCACAGCAAAATTCATGACTGGTACCGGCGGAGTACTGTAAGAAATCGCTGGAGGGTTTTTTTCGGCCTGAATTCTGATGGACGGACTGATTCTCCGGATGAACGCGTGCCGCAAACCCAGTTTCCGGAACCCGATCACCAGATGAGTAGTGACTTATTAGGTGAGCATCTGAATGATCTGATTGCACAACTCCCGTTGCGACAGCAACAAGCTCTGATTCTCAGGGCATGGGAGGGCTACAACATTGC
This sequence comes from uncultured Thiotrichaceae bacterium, assembly GCA_902727945.1. Taxonomy (GTDB): domain Bacteria; phylum Pseudomonadota; class Gammaproteobacteria; order Thiotrichales; family Thiotrichaceae; genus Thiolinea. The sequence continues at coordinate 3,221 of CACVAV010000252.1, forward strand.
GCAAACAGCAAAAATTATGAAGTGTTCGGAAGGTAGTGTGAAAACACACTATTCAAGGGCAATACATGTACTGCGGGAAAAATTAGGAGGCTATGATGTATAAAGAAGCGGAAGTTGAGTTGCTCAATAAAGTCAGACAGGGGTTGACTGAGCAATGTGACGAACTGCCGGATGTAACGCTGAGAAAGCTGGATGTGATGCGTAGTAACGCATTGAATGCATCCGCTCCTAAGCAGCGGTTTTTGGGGCAGGGTCTGTTGGGTATACCGTTTGTTCCCTTATCGGCTGCTTTGTCTGCCGGGGTTCTGGGGGTTGCTTTATTGATGACGCAGGGGAGCGATATCGATATCGAGAAAATGGTCAGTGATGAAGATGTACTGATGTCTAATGAGGATATGGAGTTCCTGGAAAACCTGGAGCTATATGAGTGGCTGGATGCTGAATACGGGTAGGTGAATGATGAATAAAAGGAAGGGATTCCTTGTGATGGCGTTATTGTTGATAATATGGGTAGCGCCGGTGAGTGCAGAGGATAGCGCTGATGAGATTGTGGCAATGATGAGTTGGTGGGAAGAGTATGGCCGGTATTGGGAAGAGGTAGGTGTTGATCGTTCTTTAACTGAAACAGATGAAGAGGCGGCCTTTGCCTGGTTGAGTGACTTGTTCACTGATTCCGGAAGGAGAACCCAATGAGTGTGCGGATTCGTCATGAATATTTTTTCTTGCTGGTCTTTTTTTTGGCACTTCAGGTTTTTCCAGGTAAGGTATTTGCAGGAGGAGTCAGCTGGAATCAGTTGAGTAGTCAGGAGAAAAATGTTCTAAGTGACTTCAAGCAGCGTTGGAGTAAATATTCTGCCTCTAAGCAAAAGAAGTTGCGTCGTTGGGCTAAAAAGCCGCTATCAGCTCGCCGCCTGATTAAAAAACGCTTCAAGCAATGGTCAGCATTAAGTGTTTCGAGCAGAGCGAAAATTAAGTTGGAGTTGCAACGCTATAAAAGTATGCCACACAGTCAGCGCATAAAATTAAAAGCATGGTGGAGGTGGGTGAAAAAGCTTCCTGCCTCTGTGCGGCGTAAGCTGGAGCAAAAGCTTCCGGGGATGACCAAAGCGCAAAAGAGGGAGTATATTCGTCAGCTGGAAAAGAAATACGGCCCACGCTGACAGTTGCTTAAGTGTTTTAAGTATTGCTGTGAAAGTCGCAGACTCTTATGCTGGCGGGGGGAAGTTTTTTCATGCGCGTTACTGACCACTCGTCATTAATATTAGTTATTCTTTCCTGATGCTTGCTGCAATCTATGAAGCGTTATTCGCATAATGTCGTTCGAGTAAGGGTATTACAAATGAGTTTTAACACTAATGAGCTTTGAATTTGCACTGGATGCATGGCAGCGTGGCGAACGGCAGTCTGCTATTGCTATCTGGCAGACATTGGCAGAAGAAGGCGATGTGCGTTCTCAATACAACCTGGGTGTGCTGCTGGATAATGGTTCCGGCGTTGAGCGTAATCCGGAGTTGGCTGCTTACTATTACCGGCAGGCCGCCGAGCGCGGCTATGCGGATGCAGCTTTAAATCTGGCTATTATGCTGGATGAGGGTGATGGAATTCCTCAGGATGCGAGCAAAGCTGTGCGCTGGTATTGGGTGGCTGCCGAGCAGGGTAATGCGCAGTCTCAGTTTAAGATTGGCTTGAAATTTGATACCGGAGATGGATTGCCTGCTGATACTGAGCAGGCCACAAAGTGGTATTACGAAGCTGCGAAGCAAGGTCATTCGGAAGCCTGTAATAACCTTGGTCGCTGCTTTGCGATGGGGGAAGGTGTTGAACGCAACGATGTTGAGGCTTACAAGTGGTTTGACATTGCGGCAGAGCTGGGAGTAGCGAATTCGGCAAAATACCGGGAGCGGGTTGCCCGTGAATTAACGTCGGAGCAACGCATCCGTGCTGGTAAATTATCCAAAGAATGGTTGCTTAAATTAAGGCCTCATTCAGTTTGATTGTGATTAAAAAGCACCCTAATTTGTTAACTTATTGAAAAATAAATAGTTAAAATTTATTAAGATTTCGTTAAGGTCTTCCCACATAGCAAACTTTATGTTAATTTTAGCTTAACAGTAAATGTAATGAAGCATTGTCAAAAAATGCATAAATAATAGGATGTAGAGAGTTGATTTGGGGAATATGATGACTGGTTTTTTTGACCGGTCACTAACTTCCTGTAAAACCCAGAGGAGTCCTGGTTATGCATAGTCAACCGTTAGCGCCGTCACGTCTTAGTGAGGCGACTATTAAAAAAACCGTAAAATACGAAGTGAAAACAAATGATTACAGAGCCAGTATTGCTGGTGATCCTGATCCCACTGCTATACCCCATACTTCAAACACTAGCTACAGTGCGTCAGATCGTGATGCTACCCGTTTGTATTTGCGGGAAATAGAGTTTTCTGCCTTGTTAACCCCTGAAGAAGAAATTCATTATGGGCGTTTAGCCCGTGCAGGTGATGAGTTCGGACGCAATAAAATGATTACCTGCAACTTAAGGTTGGTTGTGAAAATTTCCCGTCGTTACATGGGGCGGGGATTGCAGCTTCCGGACCTGATCGAGGAAGGTAATCTGGGATTAATTCATGCGGTTGAAAAATTTGACCCTGAGCGGGGTTTTAGATTCTCAACTTATGCCACCTGGTGGATCAGGCAGAATATTGAAAGAGCGCTAATGAACCAGACGCGCACCATTCGCTTGCCGATTCATGTGAATAAAGAATTAAATGCCTACATGCGTAAGGTGCGGGAAATGACCCAGGTTCTGGGGCGTGATCCGACACTGCCTGAGGTGGCTGAAGCACTGGATAAGCCGCTGGCAAAGCTGCAAAAACTTTTAAACTTTAATGAAAGTGTTGCTTCTTTGGATACACCTGTGGGCAAGGACGGTGACAGTCCTTTAGTGGATTTTGTCTCGATGGAAGAAGAGAAAGAACCGACCGCCGTATTGGAAGAGGAGGATATTACGCAGTCTGTAGAAAACTGGCTCGGCCAGTTGGAAGAAAAGCAGAAAGAAGTGATTGTGCGGCGATTTGGTCTGCATGGCTATGAGCGTGCCACGCTGGAGCAGGTGGGTACTGAGCTGGGATTGACTCGTGAGCGTGTTCGTCAAATCCAGATGGATGCGCTGAAGCGTTTGCGGCGGATTCTTGAGAATAACGGTTTATCAGGTGAATGTCTGTTAGGTGGTTTGTAAGTCTTACTGGTCGATTCGGCTGATCAGTTCACATGAGTGTCGCCTATTTTGTTTCTTGCTGCTTACTCGGGAAACAGAACGGCGGCTACGTCACGAAACTCCGATAGTAATACATTATAGGTGCGGCAAGCCGCATCAGTGGTCATGAATTCAAAGCCTATCTGTTGTTGGATCAGGGCTTTGTGGATTTCGGGTGTAGGCAGTTGGTGGTATTCACCGGTGCCTATTAAAATGAGTTTGGCTTGTAATTTAAATACATCAGCTAAATGTTCCGGCTGCAAATCAGCATAGCGCAGCGGTTCCCAACTATCGATTATCCTGTCGGTATGAATAATAAAACCTCGCTCCATGCGTCGCTGGTTAGCCTGTATCCAGCCTTCACCATAGCTTTGGATGTGGTAATGTCCTTCGGCTGAGTCTTCACTAAATTTCATTGGTAGCTCCCTGATTATCTGCTTAACACGCCGGCATCCTGTTAAGGATCATTGACAGTCCACAGGCTGAATTGTAATGTTGCCCGCTTTCCCTTGTTTTACTTTAGATAACGTTGACATTAATTTATTAAGTAAAGCATTGAAGGCACATTGTCAGCAAGGAGTAAAAGTTAATGAAACCTGTCAAGGTTGGTTTGTTGGGGCTTGGAACTGTGGGTGGTGGTACTGCTACCGTTCTATCGCGGAACGCTGAAGAAATCGCTCGTCGGGCCGGTCGGGGTATCGTCATTGACTATGCTGCAGCATTGGATACCAGTAATGCTGATCAACTGGGTTTGACAGAAGCGCGTCTGAGCAATAATGCGCTGGAAGTGGTACATGACCCTGATATCGATATTGTGGTCGAGTTAATTGGTGGTTACACCCTTGCCAAAGATCTGGTGATGACCGCGATTGAAAACGGCAAGCATGTTGTGACCGCTAATAAAGCCCTGATTGCCTTGCACGGTAATGAAATTTTTGCTGCTGCCGAAGAAAAGAACGTGATGGTGGCTTTTGAGGCGGGCGTTGCGGGTGGTATTCCGGTGATTAAAGCGGTGCGTGAAGGTCTCGCTGCTAATCACATTGAGTGGCTGGCGGGTATTATTAACGGTACCGGTAATTTTATTCTGACTGAGATGCTGGAAAAAGGCCGTGATTTTGCTGATGTGCTGAGAGAGGCACAGGAGCTGGGTTATGCTGAAGCTGATCCGACGTTTGATGTGGAAGGTATTGATGCTGCGCACAAGCTGACTATTCTGTCTTCACTGGCATTCGGTATTCCGCTGCAGTTTGATAAAACCTATACAGAAGGTATCGCCGGTATCACCGCTGAAGATGTCACTTATGCGGGCGAGCTGGGTTATAACATCAAGCACCTGGGTGTGGCGCGTCGTACTGAGCAGGGTATTGAGCAACGTGTGCACCCGACAATGATTCCTAAGCGTCGTCTGATCGCTAATGTGAACGGTGTTATGAATGCCGTGTTGGTTCATGGTGATGCAGTCGGGCCAACACTTTATTACGGTGCTGGTGCCGGGGCTGAGCCTACTGCGTCTGCGGTAGTGGCTGATATTATCGATGTGGTGCGGGCGATGACGTCTGACCCGAATAATCGTGTGCCGCATTTGGCCTTCCAGCCATCAACGCTGGCCGATACACCGATCTTGTCTATTGATGATGTGGAAACAGCTTTTTACCTGCGTATGCGTGCAGCGGATCGCCCGGGTGTGTTAGCGGATGTGACGCGGATTCTGGGTGATCGTGATATTAGTATTGAGGCATTCATCCAGAAAGAGCCGGCTGCAGGTGAGCAGGATGTTGATATTATTATGCTGACCCAGCGGGTGCGCGAAGGTAATATGAATGAGGCTATTGCTACTATTGAAGCGTTGGATACCATCGATGGCAATATTGCCCGTATCCGTGTTGAGTCACTGGGCTGAGGCATTGTTACCATGAAATACATATCAACCCGTGGGCAATCACCTGCTCAGTCGTTTAGCGAGATCTTGTTAGGTGGCTTAGCACCTGATGGCGGTTTGTACCTGCCGGAAACGTATCCGCAGTTCGATGCGGCGGACTTGTCGCGCATGCGTGGCATGAATTACCGCGATCTGGCGTTTGAAATCCTTTCCCGGTTTGCGACAGATATTCCATCAGCTGATTTGCGGGATATTGTTGATCGTACTTATACGGCTGAGGTGTACTGCAATACCCGTCCGACTGAGGATGCCGAGGACATTACCCCGTTGCATACGTTGGAAGAAGACCTGCATTTATTATGCTTGTCTAATGGTCCGACGATTGCATTCAAAGACATGGCAATGCAGTTGCTGGGTAATCTGTTTGAGTATGTGCTGGCGAAAGCGGGACGGGGCATCAATATTCTGGGTGCGACTTCCGGTGATACCGGCTCTGCGGCTGAATATGCGATGCGTGGCAAGCAGGGTATTAATGTTTTCATGTTGTCGCCGCATGAGAAAATGAGCCGTTTCCAGGCTGCGCAGATGTTTAGCTTGCAGGATGAAAATATTCATAATATTGCGGTTCGGGGTGTATTTGATGACTGTCAGGATATTGTCAAGGCAGTCTCCAACGATCATGAGTTCAAACAGGCGAACCAGATTGGTGCGGTGAATTCGATCAATTGGGGGCGCATTGCCGCTCAGGTTATTTATTATTTTAAAGGCTATTTTGCGGCGACGACTGCCAATGAGCAGAAAGTCAGCTTTTCTGTGCCATCCGGAAATTTCGGTAATGTGTGCGCGGGACACATTGCGCGCATGATGGGTTTGCCGGTAAAACATTTATTGGTGGCTACCAATGAAAATGATGTGTTGGATGAATTTTTCCGCACTGGTGTGTATCGTCCGCGTGGTTCGGTGAATACTTATCATACCAGTAGTCCGTCAATGGATATTTCCAAAGCTTCAAATTTTGAGCGTTTTGTGTTTGACCTGACCGGACGTGATGCCACACAGGTGAGTGACTTGTGGGGTGCTGTTGAGCAGGGTGGGGCGTTTGATCTGAATGAATCCGGGCTGTTCGCTAAGGTGGGTGATTTTGGGTTTCAGTCAGGCTCCAGTGCGCACAGTGATCGGATTAACACGATCATAGGAGCCTGGACTGTGTGGCGGGTGATGATTGATACACATACAGCGGATGGTTTGAAAGTGGCGTTGGAGTATCGTGAAAAAGGCGTGCCGATGATTGTGCTGGAAACTGCATTGCCTGCTAAATTTGAGGAAACTATTCGTGAGGCATTGGATCGTGATCCAGTGCGCCCTGCGGGCATGGAAAACATCGAAGATCTGCCGCAGCGTTTTGAGGTGATGGATGCTGACGTTGATGCCATCAAGCAGTTTGTCGTCGAGCAAACAGCGTAATGGCTAAAACCTCCGGCATTAGCCAGAAAGAATTAGTGCAGACAGTGCTAAAATCACCTGTGCACTTTCTGGCGTTTGGGTTTGGCAGTGGTTTGTCGCCCAAAGCGCCCGGAACGGTAGGTACGCTGGCGGCTGTTCCGTTGTATTTACTGATGGTGCAGTTGCCGCTGACCTATTATGTGCTGGCTTTAGTGGTAGCAACTGTTGTGGGTATTTGGTTGTGTGGTGAGTCAGCGCGTTTGTTGGGTGTGCATGACCATGGTGGCATTGTCTGGGATGAATTTGTTGGCTTCTGGCTGACCATGTTGATGGCCCCTGCGGGATGGGTGTGGATTGTAGTGGGCTTTGCTTTGTTCCGTTTGTTTGATATTTGGAAGCCCTGGCCAATTCGGGTGATTGACCGACAGGTTGAGGGTGGCCTGGGCATTGTGCTGGATGATATTCTGGCCGGAGTATATGCTCTCGTTGTATTGCAGGTGTTGGCATTCGCAGTGGGTAGTTAGTTGCACACAACGATTCGCTAAATTATGTCTTAATGGTTTTATTGCTGTTGATTTGATCGGCGTTAGTCGATTTTCTTTGTTTTTCCGGAAAAAATATGAAAGTCAGAACTCGTTTTGCTCCCAGTCCGACTGGTTATTTGCATATTGGTGGCGCACGGACAGCGCTATTTTCATGGTTGTACGCCAGAAAAATGGGCGGAGACTTTATTCTTCGTATTGAGGATACGGATCTGGAGCGCTCGTCTCAGGAATCTGTCGATGCCATTCTGGAAGGCATGGCCTGGCTGGGACTGGATCATGATGAAGGGCCGTTTTATCAGACGCAACGCTTTGATCGTTATAAGGAAGTGCTGCAGCAGTTATTAGATAGTGGTCAGGCGTATCATTGTTATTGCAGTCGGGAAGAGCTTGATGAGCTACGTGCGACGCAAATGGCCAATAAACAAAAGCCGCGTTATGACGGTCGCTGGCGTGATAGTGATGCGACGCCACCCGAAGGTGTTGCGCCGGTAGTGCGTTTTAAGAATCCGCTGGAAGGTGCGGTAGAGTTTGATGATCAGGTGCGTGGTAAAATTACCGTCAGCAATAGCGAACTTGATGACCTGATTATTGCCCGTTCGGATGGTACGCCGACCTATAATTTCACAGTAGTGGTGGATGATATTGATATGGGGATCACGGATGTTATTCGTGGTGATGATCATATCAATAACACGCCGCGCCAGATTAATATTATGCGTGCACTGGGTTTTGAGCCACCACGCTTTGCACATGTACCGATGATTCTGGGGCCGGATGGTCAGCGTTTATCCAAGCGCCACGGTGCTGTGGGTGTGATGCAATACCGCGATGATGGTTTTACCCCGCAGGCCTTGTTGAATTACCTGGTGCGTCTGGGTTGGTCGCATGGTGATCAGGAAATATTTTCCAAAGCTGAAATGGTTGAGCTGTTTTCAATGGAAGCACTCAATCGTACGCCATCGGCGATTAATCAGGATAAATTGATGTGGTTGAGCCAGCATTACCTGAAAAATTTACCGGCAGCTGAAATTGTTGAGCAACTACAATGGCATTTGCAGGAGCAGGGGCTGGATACCAGTGCCGGGCCTGAACTGGCTGATGTAGTTGTCGCGCAACGTGAGCGGGCAAAAACGCTGGTGGATCTGGTGGCTTCCAGTCGTTATTTCTATGAAGAGGTGACCGGGTATGATGCAAAGGCGGTTAAAAAGCAATTTAAGGCCGATACAGCAGGCTACCTGAACGTGGTTCATGATGTGTTGGCTGAGTTGCCTGAATGGGATGATGAAGCGATTCACGGTGCCATACAGCAGGCTTGTGAGCAGCTTGATGTTAAGTTGGGTAAAGTCGGGCCGCCAATACGTATTGCGGTGACCGGTAGTGGGTCGTCGCCTTCACTGGAAGTAACCTTGCGCCTGATCGGGCGCGAGCGTTCACTCCAGCGAATTCAGCGGGCGGTCAACTTTATTCAGAAAAGCGACTAAAGAGGCTTGACAGGGAAGGGGCATTAAAGCAAAATGCGCACCTTCTTCGGAGGGGCTATAGCTCAGCTGGGAGAGCGCTACACTGGCAGTGTAGAGGTCAGCGGTTCGATCCCGCTTAGCTCCACCAATTGATCACATCGATGGTTGTTTATCATCCTTCGGAGATTTATAATGATCCTGTTGGGTCAAATTAGTTTTTACGCAGGACTGTTTTTGTCAATACTGGGAGTCGTCGCTGGATTCGGCCTCATGTTTGCAGAAGTAGATAACTGGGCAAAGTTTTTCTTTATGCTTGTGCCACTCGGCTTTTTGTTTCTTTTTGCCGGGTTAACAACAGGATTACTTTTTGGATCCAGAGACAGTGAAAAAAGTTAGATAAACGACGTCCCTATCGTCTAGAGGCCTAGGACACTGCCCTTTCACGGCGGCAACCGGGGTTCGAATCCCCGTAGGGACGCCACTCTTCTAACAGTAGCACGCATGCAGGAAGTATATCCTGCAAGCATGAGAGTTTATGACTTTCACGGTAAGTTGCAATAATCTGCGTCCCTATCGTCTAGAGGCCTAGGACACTGCCCTTTCACGGCGGCAACCGGGGTTCGAATCCCCGTAGGGACGCCATTTATTGTGAACTTATATTCCTCCCGATCACTCCAATCCTTTATATCTTAACGGTTATCATTTCTTGCTTTATTCAGTAGCAGTTGCGCTTATAATGAATAAACTTAATGGGCAATTAAATTAAAGGTGGAGGCGTTTTATGCGCATCAGTCGCATGGTACACATAGTAGGCATTCTTTTTTTCATTTTATGCTGCGGTTTTTCCGTGAGTTTAGCTGCTGAAGATACACCCACCGAATCAAATCCTCCGGTTTATAGTAATGACGATTTATTGTCACGGATGCTAATCGTTCAGGCATCTGAGCAATTATTGAATGGTATTCCCGCGCTCAGCGTGACTTTTTCGCAGCAGCTTGATAATACAGCTCAGTTTGACCGGTTTTTTACGGTGACTGAAAAGGGTCAGGCGCTTAAAGGTGGCTGGGTGCTCGCGACTAATCCGCGCCGATTATACTTTCCCCATATTCAACCAAACACTGATTACCGGATTCAGGTCAGGCCGGGGATTGAGTCTGCCAGTGGATTGAAGCTGCAATCACCCGGCGACTTTAAAGTGAAGACCCGTGATATCAAGTCCGCTTTTGATTTTGCAGCGCGTGGCAGTATTTTGCCAGCGCAATTGACTGAAGGGCTACCTATCCGGGTGGTTAATGTGCCTGAATTAGACATTGAGTTTTTGCGTGTAAAACCTGAAAAGCTTAAGTCAGTCTTACGGTCTATGCGTCTGGATCATTCGATCAGAAGCTGGAAGCTTAATGAAGTCCATGACCTGACTGAGAGCGTTTATAGTGGTCGTTATACCACTGATGCGCGACGTAATGCCCGTGAAACCATGTTGCTTCCCGTTGAATCTATTGCGGCACTTAAAGAGCCGGGTCTTTATTTTGCGGTGATGCGTGAACCGGGCCGTTTCACAGAAAGTGCTTACCGCATTACGCATTTTGTAGTGACCAATATTGGCCTTCATGCGCGTTTGTATAAGAAAAAACTGGAAGTTTTTGCACGAGAACTCAGTAGTGGTAAGCAGTTGGCTGATGTTGCGCTGAAGTTGCATGGTGCGGAAGAAATACTACAGGCAGAAACTGATGAAAAAGGTCACGGGACATTTGATTTTCGACCCAAAGCTGCTTCTCTGCTTACAGCGGAGTTGGAAGGCCAGTTTGCTTTTCTTGATTTACGGGAAGCGGCGATTGATTTGTCCGATTATCCGGTAACCGGTCTGCCGGATAAGGTGTTGACACCTTTTGTTTATGCACCACGTGATTTATACCGTCCGGGGGAGCTGGTGGATTTATCGGTTCTGCTGCGCAATCGTGATGGATTGCCGGAAGCTGTTAAAAACCTGAATCTGCGCCTGGTTCGTCCGGATGCAAAGCTGTTACTTGAAAATAATCTGGTGGCACATGATGAAAAGTTGGGTTATTTCAGTTATCAGTTTACTATTCCGGCGGCGGCTCCGACAGGCCTGTGGCGTGCAGAAGTTCGTATTAGCTCAAAAGATAAATCACCGGCTCAGGTATTCAGTTTTAATGTTGAAGAGTTCATGCCGGAACGCATGAAGTTGTCGCTGAGTAATGATAAAAAACTGCTCGAAAAGAGTGAGCGTCAGGTTATCGCGGTGCAAGGTGATTATCTTTATGGTGCTCCTGCGGCTGGCAATAAGTTAAAAGCTACCCGGGTGATGGCGCTGGATCGCCATCCTGTGGTTGCCTATAAAGATTATTACTTTGGGAATCCTGAGGACGAGAAACGCTTGGTGCGTAAAGCGCTGGACGAAATTAAGCTGGATGAGAAAGGCAGCGGATTTCTGGACATCGATCCGGTGGCTGCCGGAATTACTTCGGCCTTGAAATTGAAGGTTATCGCTAATCTGAGTGAGCCTGGCGGGCGGGTAGTCACCCGTTCGATTGATGATGCTTATTGGCCAGCGAAAAGTATGGTCGGTATTGCGCCTGCATTTAAAGAAGATGTTGTTGAGCGCGACTCCGAGGCGCAATTTAATATTGTACGGGTTAATGCTGAGGGTGTATTGCTGGCGGGTGAAAACCTGTCTGCGACGCTTATTAAGGAGGATTACGAGTATTTCTGGGAATATAATGAGCAGGAAGGCTGGACGCGCAAGGAAATACGCAACGAATACCCTTTAACGCAGCAAAAATTCACGGTGGTGGCGGGTGAAAAAAGTAGCTTGGTATTTCCGGTGGCCTATGGACGTTATCGTTTGGAAGTAGAGGACAGCGACACGGGGCTGAAAAGTGTTTATGCCTTTCACGCTGGTTGGTCTGGTGAGCAGGCTGTTTCTGATCGTCCTGATAAAGTGGAATTGCAGCTCGATAAGAAGGCTTATAAGGCCGGAGAAACGGTTGAGCTGAAAATTTTACCGTCTTCAGATGCAGAGGCTGTGGTCACCGTTGAAGGTGATAGTCTGCTTTGGTCTGAGGTGGTTTCCTTATCAACCAAAGGCACTACGGTGAGCATCCCGGTCGGTGATGATTGGGCGCGTCATGATCTGTACATTTCAGTGGCTGCCTTCAGGCCGTCCGGTGACCAGAAAAGTATCACTCCGGGCCGTGCATTGGGTATTGTGCACCTTCCGTTACAGCGTGAAGAGCGCAAGCTGAATTTGTCGATCACTGCGCCTGGAAAAGTATTGCCTGAGCAAAAGGTTAAGATTCTGATCAGTTCGGATGATCTGAAGGGTGAAAGTGCAATCATGTCGCTGGCGGCAGTTGATGTGGGTGTGCTGAATATTACGGATTATAAAACGCCTGATCCGTGGGCGTTTTTCTTTGATCAGCGCAAGTACAGTGTCGATTTATACGATGACTATGGGAAAATTATTGACGTTGTCGAAGGGAAGAGTATACGCCAGCGCTTTGGTGGTGGTAGCACCGGCAGTGCGGGTGGTGCACGGTCGCGCGCAGATATAAAAGTAATTTCTCTCTTTCAGGATAGGGTAAGCTTTGATGAGCAGGGGCAGGCTGAAGTTGAGTTATATATTCCAGGTTTTGATGGGCAGCTGCGTTTAATGGTGGTGGGTGCCAGTGAGCAAAAGATGGGTAGTGCAGAAAAAGATATGCTGGTGGCCTCACCGGTTGTCGCTTCGCTGTCCGGGCCGCGTTTTCTGGCTTCGGGTGATTCGTCTTTCCTGATGGTTGAATTGAATAATGTCAGTGATAGCGAGCAGCCCGTTCAGCTGGATGTGGCAGCTAATAAATTTGTTGATTTTGTTGATGTTGATAGCGTTTTTGTATTGAAGCCCGGACAGAAAGAATTACTTAAACTACCAATCGCTGCAGGGCAGAATTTTGGGGTGGGTCAGATTCGGCTGAAGATGACCGGCAAAGATTTTGTGGCTAACCGGGATCTCGAAATGGAACTACGCCCACCTTATCCGGGGCAGCGTAAGCGTGATAGCAAAGAAGTGTTGGCCGGTGCTGAGCATGTCATTCCGGGTGATTTTGTTGATGCTATTTTGCCTGAAACATTACAGGCTCAGTTGACAGTTTCCAGTGTGCCGCCTTTGCCGGTGGGTAGTGCTTTGCGTGACCTGCTGAAATACCCTTATGGTTGTCTTGAGCAGACCACCAGTGGTGCATATCCTTACCTGTTTCTTGATGCGGACGCGACGGATAGGTGGGGTTTGTCGCCTCTGACAATGGAGCAGCGTAATGACCGGATTCAGGCGGCTTTGCTGAACTTAACCGGCATGCAGTTGGGTAATGGATTTTTTACACTGTGGGGGAGCTATGGTTCCGCTGAGCATTGGTTGACGCCTTATGTTGCTGATTTTCTACTGGATGCGCAACGGCAGGGGTTTTCGGTACCGGTTGGTTTGTCACAGCGCACGCTAAAGCGTCTGGAGGCTACTTTACAGGAAGGGTATAGCCGCCCTGTCTCCCGTTATGGTTTTTCTGATCATCCTGAGCACATGGGGTTTGCGGCCCGCGCTTATGCTGCTTACGTTTTAGCGCGTGAGAACCGCGCTAGTCTGGGTACCTTGCGTACCTTATTAAAGAATGAAGCGTCCAAGGCAGTGAGTGGCCTGCCGCTGGTGCATTTAGGACTGGCTTTGATTCTTCAGGGTGACAAACCTAAAGGCAATGAAGCTATCCAACGTGGTTTGAAGCTATTCCGGGATAAGGATGTTTATCTGGGAGATTATGGCAGTCAGTTGCGGGATAGGGCAATGATGCTGTATCAGCTGCTACTGAATAAGCAAAAAATTGATGATCTGGCTGTTCAGTTAAAAATACTGAGCGAGCTGGTTTATGAACGTAACTACTTCAGTACTCAGGAGCAGGTGTTTATTTATCTATTGAGCCGGGAGCTGGAAAAACGCGCTGGTGACAGCTGGAAGGCCCGGCTGGTGATGAATGAACAGACTTTGGAATTGTCTCAGGCTGGTGATTATCTGCGCATTTTAACAGCAGATGATTTTAAAAGTATTAAGCTGGTTTCGCAACATGACAAGCCACTTTATATGAGCCTGGATGTTCAGGGTTACCCGAAGCAGGCACCGGCTGAACAGAGTAAGCCAGTGGCTATTAAGCGTGAATGGTTTGCGCTGGATGGTAAAAAAGTACCGGAACAATCGGTTAAGTTGGGTGATTTATTGCTGACCCGGCTTACAGTGAAGAGTGAAAAAACACTAAACGATGCCTTGATTGTTGATTTATTACCGTCCGGATTTGAAATTGAAAATACTAATCTGCTTGATAATCAGGTTTTACAGAGTGTGAAACTTGAAGGCATGAGCCGTCCGGTGCTGGATTTGATTTCTGATACATCATTGAAAACTGAAGAGTTCCGGGATGATCGTTATGTTGCGGCTTTGAAGCTGAATGCTGATGCGACCCATCATTTGTTTTATATGGTTCGGGTGATTACGGGTGGCAACACCGTGATTCCGCCGCCTTATATGGAAGATATGTATCGCCCGTATATTCATGCCATCGGCAGTACACCGGGACGTTTATCCATTAAATAAATATGCCAGGTCTTTTTCATAAAAGCAGGTGGTTCAAGGTGGTTGGCCTGTTGCTATTTTTATGGCTTGGATTCATGGTGCTTGATCGCATCTACCCATTGCCTGATCCGAACCGGATTGATAGTGTTATTGTGCTGGCTAAAGATGATACCCCTCTGCGGGCATTTGCTGACAGCCAAGGTGTGTGGCGTTATCCGGTGACATTGGATGAGGTCTCACCGTTGTATCTGGAGGCGCTGCTGGGCTATGAGGATCGCTGGTTTTATTACCATTTTGGTATAAATCCGTTGGCCTTGTTGCGGGCTGGGTGGCAGTGGATTGAGTATGGCCGGATTATTTCCGGTGGTTCTACGTTGACTATGCAGGTTGCACGTATTCTTGACCTGCATTCCCGTTCGGTGCCCGGCAAGTTGCAGCAAATGTTCAGGGCTTTGCAGCTTGAATGGCATTATAGCAAAGATGAAATCCTGACTTTTTATCTGAACCTGGCACCTTTTGGCGGGCCGATTGAGGGTGTTCAGACGGCCAGTTACGCTTATCTGCATAAGCCGGTAAAGGCATTGAGTCATGCCGAGGCGGCCTTGCTGGCGGTCTTGCCACAGGCTCCTTCACGTTTACGCCCGGATCGTCACCCCGAAAAGGCTCGGCGTTACCGCGATAAATTATTGGCGCGTATGGAAACCTTGGGTATCTGGAGTGCCGGGGTGGTAGCTGATGCACGGATAGAAGCTGTATTTAAGTCTGGTTTTCGCCAGCCACTGAAGGCGCCTTTGTTTGCCCGCCGGATTAAAGATGCTGAGCAATATCAGGGCCAATCCCGTATTCAAACGGCTTTAGATGCTGACTTTCAATGGGCGGTTGAAGATATTATTCACTCACGGTTAGGGATTTTGCCGCCGCATGCGTCTGCGGCAGTGATGATTATGGAAAATCAAACGGGTCTGGTCAGAGCTTATGCCGGTTCTGCTGACTTCTTTTCTCAGCAGCGTTCTGGTCACGTGGATATGGTGCAAGCTTTGCGCTCACCGGGGTCAACACTTAAACCTTTTCTGTACGGATTGGCGATGGATGAAGGTTTGGTGCATTCTGCCAGTCTGTTGAGTGACGTTCCTCTGAGGCTTGCCGGTTATGCACCAAGGAATTTCAGGGGCGATTATTCAGGGGCTGTCACCGTGAGCCGGGCGCTGCAGGAATCGTTGAATGTTCCGGCAGTTGATATGTTGCAACGGGTAACACCGGTTGTGTTTGATGCCCGGCTGCAGAATGGTGGCATCACTTTAACTTACCCTGAGTATGAGTTGCCTAATTTAAGTTTGATTCTGGGTGGGGCAGGCACCCGTCTGGAAGATTTGGTCAGAGGTTTTAGTGCATTCGCCCGTTCAGGTATCACCATCAAGCCCCGTTACACGATGCAAGATGCTACAGAGGAACGGCGTATTCTTTCGCCGGAGGCTGGCTGGGTGATCAATGATATTTTGAGTGATATTGAGCCACCCACAGGCTTTTCATCACGGGGCCTGCGTTTGTCCTGGAAAACCGGAACCAGTTATGGTTTTCGTGATGCCTGGTCAATTGGCGTGAATGAGCGTTATACCGTGGGGGTTTGGACAGGCAGGCCTGATGGTACGCCCTTGCCGGGGCAGTTTGGCGCACGTGCGTCGGGGCCTTTGCTCTTTGAGGTTTTTCAGGTTTTACCCCGACCACGCAGGGCGTTGAAAAAGCCGCCGGGAGTGTCAGCTCATAAGATTTGCTGGCCATTGGGAAGTGCTGCTGAAGATACGAAAGTAGGGCAATGCCATCAGATGCATCAGGCTTGGGTGGTTAATGAAGGTATTCCTCTGACCTTGCCGAGTCTGCGTGATCGTTCCTGGTCGGCGCGCTCAAAAGGATTTTGGGTGAATCCGGTCACTGGTTTGCGCGTTAATGCCAGTTGCCATAGCGAGCAGCGTGTATGGCGTAGTGCTGTGCAGTGGCCGTTTGAGCTATTTCCCTGGTTATCAGCAGCGTTGATTAAACAGATGCGCCTGCCTGATTTTGATGTATCTTGCCCTGAAACCTTGTTGGCCTCGACGGCAAGGTCGCTGGCGATAGAGAGTTTTGTTGATAAGAGTATTGTGCGTCTGCCCCAGGCTGTGAGCCGTGAAAGTCTTGAACTGGAATTACAGGCAGTTGGCGGGCAGGGTGGGTATAACTGGTGGGTGGATGGGTATCCCGTGGGTCGTGATGCAGAGGGTCGAGGATTGCGCCATGCTTTTTCTGAACCGGGTGACTATGAATTGATGGTGACGGATGAGGCGAGTAATGTTGATAAGATCAACATTAGGATTGTCCGATAGGTCTGTTGTGAAAAATAGACCGGATTACCTTGTCTTATGGCTTCAGACCGGAAGGTGTAAACGTACTCTGGCGCCGACATAAGGCGAGACCAGTAACTCTATGCGGCCATTGACGGCAGCGATTATTTCGGTGCTTACTGCCAGTCCGATGCCCTGGCCTTCTGTTTTACTGTCTTCACGAATGCCGCGTTTTAATAATTTAGAAGGATTTTCGCTCGGAAAACCCATGCCGTCGTCATCAATATCGATCACTAGCATGTCATTATCGCGGTAGGAGGATATTTCGACCAGCTTGTCGCAGAATTTACAGGCGTTATTCAGTAGATTGCCGAATAATTCCATCAGGTCTTCGTTATCCAGTCGGCATTTTGAGTATTCGTCCACATTGATGCGGATCTCAAACTCTTTCCCCCGATGGACTTTTTTCATAGTTGCTGCCAGTCGGATGAGTAATGGCCGTATGGGTTGCGCCATAATAATAGCATTATCCGTTGTGACCATAGCTTTGCGTAACTGCCGGGAGATAATTTCCTGCATGTACTCCATCTCGCTGGCAATACCGGCCAGGCCAGGATGATTTGCGGGAATGTCGTGAAAATTATCACTTCCAATATGGGCCTGGATGGCTGCTAATGGTGTTTTCAGGCTGTGTGCAAGGTCATCCAGCGCATCTTTGTAGCGCTGTTTTTGTCCTTTTTCGTGCCCGATCAGTGCGTTAATCGTATTTTTAATCGGCACCAATTCATCGGGATATTCATTGCTAATCAGCCCTTTATTGCCATTTTCAATATCACGGACTTCTTCTTCAAACTCGCGAATGGGATGGACAACCCAAAAGCTGGAAGCCAGTTGTGCAATCAGGATAAGGATAACGGATACAAAAAATAAGATGGCAAATACCATAATCAGGTCGCTGATTTCGCGTCCTACCTCTTTGGTAGAGGCGGCTACGACAAAAATATAGTCTGATTTTTTGTCGGTTTTTGATTCAGCGTTAAGATTAAAAGAGAACGTTTGTGCGGCAACCATATAAGGCGCAGGGCCTTCATCAGCGTTGGCCTGTGGCACTGACTGCATGCTTTTTGCTTCTGGTGTGAAGGAGTTAGTTTTGGGGCGGGCCGCAATTTCTTTGAAATCAAAAAGCGCGAAGTCTTCAGGGTTCCTGCTTTCGCTGGTACTCCAGACAATGTTTTGTTCATCTACACCCCAGATATAAGCGAACCTTTCTTTATTGCTTTGTGCCAGTTGCCTGGCACTGATAAAAATTGAAGCCTCATCACGGTTGCCTTCACCGATTGTGAATGTGCCACCCTTGGGTTCAACGTTGAACTCAATATAACCCAGCAGGTTATATGAGGTGCTTTCCAGATCGTCAATGATCGCATCCGTTTTACGGTGGTAGATATTCATGCTCAGCAGAATGCCAAGAACAAGAATACCTACCACAATAATTGTGAAGCCGCTGACCAATTGGCGGCTGCGCAGCGACCCCATCATTTCGAATTGATAGTTCTCTGGCAGTCCAGCGTAAAACGATAACCACGCCCACGAAGGGTTTCAATAGGTTTTAAGGTGTCGTCTTTATCCAGTTTTTGGCGCAAGCGGCGAATAAATACTTCAATGACGTTGCTGTCACGATCCGTATCTTCTTCATAAAGGCTGTCTGTCAGGTGAGTCTTGGAAATAACCTGACCGGCATGCATCATGAGGTGCTCAAGAACACGGTACTCATAGGCGGTTAGTGTGATTTCATTTTCATCAACGTATACGCGCTGCTCGGTCAGATTCAGTCTTACCGGCGGGCAGTTTAGCTCTGATTGCGTCCAGCCTTGCGTTCTGCGCAGTAATGCACGAAGGCGGGCGGCCAGCTCTTCACTATGAATAGGTTTGACGAGGTAATCGTCAGCCCCTGCTTCCAGTACTTCGACCTTTGTTTCCCAGCGATCACGTACAGTAAGGGTAACAATCGGATATTCCAGGCCTTTTGCCCGGACATTTTTAATAATTTCGAGGCCTGTGACATGAGGCAGGCCCAAGTCAACGACAGCAATATCAATGGGATACTCCGTCGCAATGTAGAGTCCCTGTGCTCCGTCTGCCGCCACATCAACGGTAAAGCCATTTTTTTTCAAATCAGCAGCCAGCTGCTCCCGGATCGGAGCTTTGTCTTCAACTATAAGTACGCGCATATTTTATATTTCTTTGTTTGAATAGGTTGTTAAACATCATGAGTACCGTTAAATGCAAAAGCCCTATCTTGCGCGGCATCAGTCTTGATGGTCGTATCATACATTGAAAACTGCTTAATAAAAAACCATATTTACCAGGCAAGGATACAAGCTGACAGTTCCTTGCCCGGTTATAAGTTTGTGCACACCACTAGTCGCGACAGGAAACACGAATAATTCTGAATTCTCCGTCTAACCCCATTGACTTGACTGTGTGGCAATCAGGCCCGCCCGAACCGTCGGAGCTAATGTGTAAGATTCTGCCCGGCCATTTGTCCCTGACCTTTTTCATGATAGATGACTTTCTGATCGGCTCTTCGGGCTTGGAACGTTTCATGTCAATTTTGTAAGGCACATATTCCTCAGCATAGGACGTGTGCGGTGAAAAAGCTGTGCCAATTGCAGTAGCAAGCACAAATGTTTGCAAAAATATAGCTTTGGTTTTAACCATACCGGTTAAACCCCCCCAGGTTTAATTAAATATGCAGCCCTAGTCATCAAAGATGAACAGACTATGTGTCTAAAATAGTTGGATCCATTATAAGTTTGATTTATTAATAAAAAATTAATGAAGAGCAATTTTTATAGAAATCCCCTGAAACAATCGTTAAATTGATTTTAGACAGATTGCCAGAAAAGATCAATTATTAAGCT
>CACVAV010000253.1 GCA_902727945.1 uncultured Thiotrichaceae bacterium
CAGCATCATGACCCTGTACATAATCCAGAAAACGTGCCAGTGCAGCGGCACGCCCGGGGCGACCCACTAAGCGGCAATGTAAACCAATCGACATCATCTTGGGCGTGTGTTCTCCTTCAGCATACAGCACATCAAAGCTGTCTTTCAGATAGGTGAAAAATTGTTCGCCGGTATTAAAACCCTGATTGGTCGCAAAGCGCATGTCATTGGCATCCAAGGTGTAAGGCACCATTAGTTGCGGCTTACCATGCAAATTATCCCAATAAGGCAGGTCATCAGCATAACTATCAGCGTTATAAAGAAAGTTGCCATCTTCGGCTGCGATGCGGTGTGAGTTTGGACTGCAACGTCCCAGGTACCAGCCTTGCGGGCGCGTTCCGGTAATTTTGGTGTGTATTTCAATCGCTGTGTGCAGATGTTCACGTTCAATGGACTCATCTAAATGCTGGTAGTCAATCCAGCGATAACCATGACTGGCAATTTCCCAGTCTGCTTTCAGCATGGCCTCAACAATCGCCGGGTTACGTTCCATAGCCATGGCCACACCGAACACAGTCACTGGCATTTGCCGGTCAGTAAACATTTGGTGTAAGCGCCAGAACCCTGCGCGGGAGCCATACTCATAGATGGACTCCATATTAGCATGGCGTTGCCCTTGGTAAGCGGCTGCGCCGACAATTTCAGATAAAAAGGCTTCGGAGGCAGGATCACCATGAAGAATACAATTTTCACCGCCTTCTTCATAATTAATGACAAACTGCACCGCAATACGGGCTTTTTCCGGCCAGTTTGCTTTAGGTGGCTTGCCTGCGTAACCGAGTAAATCGCGTGGATAATCAGTCATTCATTACATCCTTATTTTTCTTGTGCACCGGATTGATACCATTGAGCAATTACCGCCCGTTCTTCGTCGGTCATTTTTGTCAGGTTGCCAATAGGCATGGCTTTAGTCGCTACAGTCTGTTGATGAATTTGCGTGGCTTGAATCACAATATCCCGTGGTGTATCGAAGACCACACCTTTAGGTGGTGCACTGAATCCGGCCTGCGTCGGTTGGGCCGCGTGGCAGGATGTGCACCGTGCCTGCATTATTCCCTGAACAGCCAGGAAAGTCGGTGAATAGGTTCCTTGTGCAGCAGTATTTACAGGTGCTGCTGCGGTGTTTGTGACCGGTGCCGTAGCATCGGCTGTTGGTTTCGGAGCCGGACTGGGGGCCATGGCAATAATAATGGCCAGAAAGATAGCACCTGCGATATACAGCGGTGTTTTTGAAGGCTCACCAAAATGGCGTTTAACAAAATAAATCCGGATCAGTGCTCCCGCTATCGAAATCAGGATCAACACCAGCCAGTTCCAGCTACTGCTATAAGTCATGGCGTAATGGTTACTGATCATGGTGAACAGCACCGGCAGCGTGAAATAGGTGTTGTGCACCGAGCGTTGTTTCGCATTCATGGCAGCTTTCGGGTCAGGTAGCTCACCGATTGCTGCCGCTTCCACCATCTTTTGCTGGCCGGGCATAATGATAAAGTAAACATTCGCCGCCATAATTGTACCGAGCATGGCACCAAAATGAATGAATGCACCCCGGCCACTGAATAGGTGCGTCAGGATAAAGGCCATAATGGTCACAAAAACGAAGATGGCTGCACCGAGTTTTTTGTCATCTTGGCCTAAAGGTGATTTACAGAGGTAGTCATAAACCAGCCATCCCGTTACTAATGTCAGAATGCCCATCAGCACAGCAAATGATTTACTGATGTCCGCGACACCGGGATCAATCAGATAGATTTCAGCGCTATACCAATAGATGAGTGCAAGCATAAACATACCCGTCATCCAGGTGGTATAAGCCTCCCACTTAAACCAGTGCAGCACTTCCGGCAGTTTTGCCGGTGCCACTTTGTATTTCTGGGCATGATAAAAGCCACCACCGTGCAGTGACCAGACTTCGCCGCCAATGCCTTTTTCTGCATCAGCGGGGTCTTTGGGGGCGTGGAGGTGATTATCCAGCCAGACAAAGTAAAAAGAAGCCCCGATCCAGGCGATACCGGTAATCATATGCACCCAGCGTCCGAGTAGATTCAGCCATTCAACAATATAAGCTTCCATGCTTTAACTTCCCCGATAGGTGGAGTAACTCCACGGTGACACTAATAACGGCACATGGTAATGAGCATCAGCGCTGATACCAAAACGCAATGGAATCTCATCCAGAAACGGAACTGAAGTGGCCGTATTTTCGCTGTCAGCAAAATAGGCACCAACATGAAATACCAGTTCCCATTGGCCATGACTGAATGCATCACCTTCCAGCAGAGGTTCATCAGTCCGGCCATCATCGTTAGTTGTGAGCGTTTTAATTAGCTCACGTCCATTGCTGAGGGAATACAATTCTATTTTGATATGGCTGCCGGGTTTGCCTTTTGCAGTATCAAGGACATGGGTGGTCAGGCGTTTCATAGGGTTCCTCCCGATTGTTTTTGCTGCTTGCAACAAAGAAATTGTAAGCGAAAATGACTAAAAGTAGAGTACATAAAGAAAGCTATATTGTATACAAGAAAACTGGCTGTGCTCATAAATACAGGTGTAATGTTATACTTGTCCCAAATTATTTTGCTATCCAGAGAGCCTTCAAATGAGTCAAACACCTGAGTCTGTCCCTGCCATAGAAACACTGCTTAATATAATGCGTCGTTTACGCGACCCGGAAACCGGTTGCCCCTGGGATATTAAACAAACCTGGACAACCATTATCCCGCATACATTGGAAGAAGTGTATGAAGTAGCCGATGCAGTAGATCGTGATGATGCAACTGCTTTAAAGGATGAGTTAGGTGATTTATTATTTCAGGTGGTTTTTATGGCTCAGATTGCCAGTGATAAGGGCTTATTTGATTTTGATAATGTGGCACAGGGAATCGCTGACAAAATGGTGCGTCGCCACCCGCATCTATTTGGTGATGTGGTGTATGACAACGAGGCTGAGCAAAAACAGGCATGGGAAGCCATTAAACAGAGTGAGCGCGAAGGTAAAAAACAGGATGCATTTTTTGCGGATATTCCTGCGGCAATGCCCGCGTTACGTCGCAGCCAGAAAATTCAGAAGCGTGCGGCACGGGTTGGGTTTGACTGGAATGACTGGCGCTTGGTGGTGCCTAAGGTGCAGGAAGAACTGGGGGAAGTGACGGACGCAGTGGAAAGTGGTGAGGCATTTGAGCGCATTGAGGAAGAGGTCGGTGATTTACTGATGGCCGGGACGAATCTGGCGCGGCAACTGAAGGTGGATGCGGAAAATGCGTTACGTTTGTCGAACAATAAGTTTGAGCGCCGGTTTTTAGCGGTGGAACAGGATTTACTGGAGCGGGGAATTCGGTTGGAGGATGCTGACCTTGAGACAATGGAGGCGGCCTGGGGGCGGGTTAAAAATTTGGAAAAAGGTCTTTGATAAAGCTCATTATTTGCACTTGCAGAAATCAGGCTGACTGATCAGCCTGATTTCAGTGTTAGCTATTATGCCGGGTCAGGCTCAGGCGTTTTGGAATCTGTCACTTTATCTTCGCTGGCAACAAAGCGATAGACGACGGCACCGATAATACCACCTGCGATAGGTGCTGCCCAGAATAACCATAACTGCATGACTGCCCAGTCACCTGCGAACAGAGCAACACCAGTACTGCGGGCAGGGTTAACTGAAGTATTAGTCACCGGAATGCTGATCAGATGAATCAACGTCAGGCATAAACCAATGGCGATCGGAGCCATGCCAGCCGGAGCGCGTGAATCAGTAGCTCCCATAATCACAAACAGGAACATAGCTGTCATGACTAATTCAGTCACTAATGCCGCCATGAAGGTATACTTACCTGGCGAATGCTCGCCGTAACCATTCGAAGCAAAGCCACCACTCAGATCAAAACCAGCTGCACCACTGGCAATAACATACAGTACTGCACCAGCCAGTACGCCGCCTATGACCTGAGCGGCGATATAAGGTACTAAGTCTTTTGCAGGGAAACGGCCACCTGCCCATAGGCCTAATGAAACCGCAGGGTTCAGATGACAGCCTGAAATATGTCCAATGGCATAAGCCATCGTAAGAACGGTCAGACCGAAGGCAAGCGATACGCCTAACAAGCCAATACCAACATCCGGAAAACCTGCTGCCAGAACGGCGCTGCCACATCCACCCAGTACTAACCAGAAGGTACCTATTAATTCCGCTACGTATTTTTTCA
The DNA here is from genome assembly GCA_902727945.1 of uncultured Thiotrichaceae bacterium. Lineage (GTDB taxonomy): Bacteria > Pseudomonadota > Gammaproteobacteria > Thiotrichales > Thiotrichaceae > Thiolinea. The sequence goes on from CACVAV010000253.1 coordinate 4,239, forward strand.
CTATCGCTCCTTGATATGTTTATTAATAACTAATGTTTACCCCGACATCTTCAATTATTTTCTGAATTGGCAGACAGCCTGGGTTAAGCTTAGTAGAGGTGCAGGAAAAAATAGTTCAGGTTTTGGCGCTTAAAAATACGCAAACATACATAATCATTTGAAAAAAAAGAAAAAATAAAACCCCCGGCAAGCGGAGGTATGGAAGGCTACTGTTTATTATTAGTATTTATTGTTATTTGGTGGCTACCTTGC
>CACVAV010000254.1 GCA_902727945.1 uncultured Thiotrichaceae bacterium
AGCGTACCTGCGAGTAGTTCATAAACCAACCCGCAAATCGCAATAATGAGTGTCGCAAATAGCAGTGTAACCTGCTGCAATTGTTTTGAGTTGTCCACTATGCCTGGCTACGATACAACGGAGGCATAGATCAGTCCTAATGAAATGACAACTGCACCGACGATAATACCGAGGGCAATGTTATTTTCTTCGGTGATTTTTTTCTCAATAGAGAAGGGTGTAAGGCGTTCCATTACCCAAAGCGAAAGCAGGAACATGCCAAAGCCCAGTACGCCGTAGAAGATAGTGGTAAAGATATAAGTAAATGATAATTCAGTCATGGTTTTAACTCTGAAATTAGAAAATTATTTGCCGGTGCGATAACCGCCATTGCCGGCAAAGCCTGCGCTGCCGCCCCGGACACTCCGGCCATCGCCATATTCTTCGTATTTTGTTTCTTCCAGTCCAACGTTGTAATAAGTCAGAACTGCTGCGCCGATAGTGAGGCCAGCGAATAAAAGCATCATCAGGCGGGTCATTCGTCATCCTCTCCCAGTACGGATTTCCAACGTTTGGATTCAAAGAATATTTTAGAAAGGAATCCGGCCAGTGCAGCAATGCCCGTCAATATCAGTAGCAACACGAAGTAGTGATTACTGATATAACCTTGTTTTAGGGTTATTCTGGCGCTGGTTGTGGGGGGTGTGGTACCTGTTTCTCCCTTGCCGCCTTCGGCCATTTTGATGTGCAGCATATATGAACCGGCTTCCGGTACTTTAAAGTGTGCTTTAGCAGAGCGGCTACCTTCAGACCAGCTTTCGCCGCCTTCGACCCCTTCGTAATAAGATACATTTTTGCCGAAGCTGAAAATGTCATTGGCACCTTTGCGTACACTAATATCGAAAAAACCCCAGGCATTTTTCAGTTGTGTGTCGAGTGTCAGTTCCATCAGACGTGCAGGTCGGGTGACGGTGAATTCATGCGTCGTGCTACCTTTGAGGAGGGCTGATGAGCTAATTTGTTCATTAAACACCGTGCTGCCACCAAAAAACAGGCCAATAATGATAACCAGAGCAGCAGCCAGTGCTGCAAAAGGCCGGGCAGCTTTGCTTAACGGCTCCAGAATTGTTGAGTGATACGGTTGCGCGGGGTGAACAGTTTTAGGCTTGGGCTGTTTTTGGGAGACACCAAAACTTTTATATACAGTATCCGGGTTTTCAATATATTCACCCAGTCCGTATTCGATTTCGCTGCCATTGTGTTCAACAGAATACATATAAGGTGGTGCGATGGCTTCGATCATGTGCGAACTGTCATCTTTCTTCGCAATCCAGGTCAGTTCTCCGGCAACATAAACGACTTTAGCCCGATAGCGCTCAAAAAATTTATACTTTTTATCGCCTGCGCTGAACTCATATTTCGGCGCAAGGTTCCAGATATTGAGGTTGGGAATATCCCGTGTGCGGCGGGAAAAAACTAAGTGAGCGTTATAATAGGTGAGCCATGCATAGCCGTGTGTCGGTGAAAATAACATCATGTCCACCCATTGAAAGGCTTCGACATCTTCCCAGGCGACCATGCCGATCATGGTGAAATCGATTCCTTTGATCTGCCCTTGCATACCGATTTTAAACGGGCTGAATGGTTTTTCCTGATGGCTGAATTTGTGCAGTACACTGAAATGTTTGCGGGCATCCATCACCGCCCCACAAAATTCACAGTTGAGTGTGCGAACTTTATGGCCTCCGCCGTGCAGTGTCAGCGGCGCTGCGCAACTGGTACATTTGATACTGCGTAATTTGCGCAAACTCATTGATCTATCCTGATGTCGAAAGGATCTACCCATTGCCCCTGATAGCCATAGACCTCATGTGGCCCAAAATATTCAAGTGTCATGAGTGCCGCGTCTTGAGCTGATAGGTGGATGTAGTCAAACTGTTCACCTGCTTCAATAATTTCAGGTAATTCACCCTGAAAGCCTTCGCAGGTAGCCCGTCCGATTTCTGTGACTTTCCAGTCTTTATCCATCACGCGGACAGTCTGATCCAGTCTTAGCTGGTTAATGCGTGGCAGGCTACCTTGTAATTTTTTCGGGTACTCAAAGGCAAAATCACCTTCATCCACGCTCATCCAGACGCCTTCACCCTTGTTATCCATGATCCACCATTCGTCCCAAAATCCCTGGCCGTAGCTATAACGGATATGCCCAACGGGCAGGTAGCTTACTGTTTTGTAGGTAAATGGCATTTTTAACTGAATCAGACTGGGCAGATCTGTCAGTGTTGATTGTGTGCCTGCTAGCCGTGCACCTTCATCTTCCAGAAAGATAGTGGAGTCACACTGATTACAAACCGTCAGTTTTGAGAAGCTGAAAGTCAATGGTAATACATTGCCGCATTGTGGGCAGTTGAGAGTGTCTGTTGGCATGGTGGTCTGTTTTTATAATGTTGTAGCTATGATATAGCGACTGTAACAAATTTGTCTGATGACCACTATCACTCTGATAGAGAAATTTAAGATAAGCACTATATCGGTTATTTCTTGTCAATGCTGCTACCCGTTCATATTATGTCAATCAACCTATAAAAATTATAAATAAGGAGTGTTCCATGCTGTATAAAATCAAGCGGATAGCATCCGTAGTTGCAGTAATATCTGTTGCTTCATGTGGTGGCGGTAGCGGTGATAACTATATCGTGGGTGGTGCTGACGTGATTAATAGCGATAGTAGTGGAGGAACTGATACTACTGGCGATACCACAACGAGTGCTGATGCGCGTATTGCCGATCTGGAAATAGCGGTTAGTTCACGTCAACTGGCTTCCGATGGTTCGGATCCGGTTATTATTTCTGCTGTGGTGAAGGATGCAAATAACAATATTCTGAAAGACGTGGATGTCGAGTTTGCCGTAGATAATGGTGGAACGATTGAACCGGATGAAGGCAATGCGACAGTGGCGTTAGGCACGGATGGCGGATCAGCGGTTTCCGGTGGTTCGGCTGTTAAAACGGCAAAATTGAAACCGGGTTACCGTCGTGATAACCGGAATTTGCTGGTGACAGTCACTGCCGGAGGTCAGGAGCGGTCAATTGATATTGAAGTGACGGGTACGGCGGTTAAGTTGACCGGCCCGGAAAATGTGCTGGTGAATTCAACCGGTAGTTATTCGGTTACTTTGACTGATTCCGGTAGCGAGCCGCTAACACACCAGGTGTTATCAGTGACGTCGGCACAAGGTAATACGATTACGCCGAAGACTGATAATGGTTTGTCGACTGATCAGGAAGGTAAAGTTGTATTTGAGATGAGTGCGGGTGTTAGTGGTGTTGATACGTTGACTGTTAGTGCGTTAGGTGCCAGTGCTACTCAAAATATCACTATTTCCGGAAACGACTTTTCTTTGGACTGTGAGAATCAGGAAATTGGTGTAAATACTGATGAAGTGGTCAATCTGGTGTGGACACGTGATGGTGTTCCGCAAGCAAACAAAGTGATCTACTTATCTGCAACACGTGGTGTGGTGCCCAATACTGTTACTACGGATGCCAATGGTAAGGCCAGTTTTACCATGTCTTCTACAACGGCGGGTGGCGTGGTGTTAACGGCTATTGAAACCGGTTCAGGATTGAATGCTACGATGGTACGGGAGTTCGTGGCGACAACGCCCAAGTATTTATCGGCGCAGTCTGAGCAAAGCAATATCAGCCCTGAAGGTCAGGCTAATATCCTGGCGATCGTGCGCGATGCTGCTTATAACCCGGTTAAAAATCAAAAAGTAAAATTCAATATCGTCTATGACACCGTTAATGGGTCGTTGAGTTCTCCGACAGCGACGACGGACTCGTTAGGACGTGCGGGTGTTGTTTACACGGCAGGTAATGCGAGTAGCGCGCGTAATGGTGTTGAGATTCAGGCAACCTTACAGAACAATGCGCTGATTTCAGATGCTATCAAATTGTCTGTTGGCGATCGTGCAGTGCAAATTGTGCTCGGTCATGATGAGAATATGGCTGAGGATGGTGTTTTTTATAAGAAGACCTTTGGTGTCATTGTTACCGATAGCGCCGGAAATCCGGTAGCAAACAAGGCGGTGGATTTTACCTTAATGCCGATTGGTTACTATAAAGGTGTGATGTCCTGTCCTGTAGATGCAGGAACAACAACACCCTGGCACTGGACGCCTACCATCTATTGTTCTTCTGAAGACCTGAACGATAATGCCTACCTGGATGAGGGTGAGGATTTTAATGGTAATGACCGTCTTGATCCGACACATACAGCGACGATTACCAATAAAAAAGCAGTCACCGATGCAGAAGGCAAGGCCAATGTTGAAGTGGTTTATCAGCAAAGCCAGGCTTTGTGGAGCAAGCTTCGTTTGAGTGCCACCACTTCAGTAGAGGGCACGGAATATGTTGAGAGCCTTGAGTTCGTCTTAAGTATTCTTGCAGATGATAGTGATAACTGCCTCAATGAGCCAGTCCCTAATAGTGTGAGTCCTTATGGTAT
>CACVAV010000255.1 GCA_902727945.1 uncultured Thiotrichaceae bacterium
GGTTACCAAAAATGTTCATTAAATCGCTACTAAGCACCGGTTATATTTCCTAACGCTACCGGTAATAATTCGTAGCTTGTAGAATCAACTAAACACTACTAGTATCTAACACATGTAGCGGACATTGATTGGTTACAAAAGTTGACAGGCAAATCTCTCCTCCTCCTGATTTATCTGTCGGCAATCAATCAAAGCGCGGCATAGATAGCGACATGTGGTAAAACCATTCGCAGCACAAAAAACGGTATATGACTCTCCTCCTCCTCCAATCATTTACCGTGCTGCGGATGGTTTTTTTATCGCCCAGCTCAGCCACACACTTAAACTCTGCACCAATAAAACCGCACCACCAAACCAATACAAGCCTTCGTGTACGGTCACATTGGCTAAGGTACCCAGTTTAACCGACACAAACAGCAGCGCCACCACAAATACATCCAGCATCGACCACTTACCCCAGGTTTCCAGAATATAAAGAAAGCGCTCATGCACATGGCGGAATTGTTTGCCGGTATTGGCTATCAAGGCAAGACCTGCCATTTTGACCAGCGGTGTCAGCACACTAAACAGAAACAGGAAAGAACACAGGAATACCTCACCATGCTCCCAGAGTGTTTGCAGGCTGGAATACAATGAGTACTGGTTATTAAAAAACCAGAACTTTTCTAACCGCATCAACGGCGCAAAGATACCCTGCCAGAATGCCCATAAGGCCAGCAGCAATAAACCATTAAAAATCCAGCGTTGTAAAAGCGGCAAACCTCAGACCGCCTGCAGCTCTTTCAGGTACTGAAATAACAGTCGGGAGGATTTGGGTGGTTTATTATTTTTCTTTTCCTTCGCGGCGTTACGCACCAGCTGACGCAGGTACTGTATATCGACGCCATTGAAACGGGCTAACAGATCATCCATCGTCGCAGCATCACCCGCCAACAATTGATCACGCCATTGTTCAACCTCATGAAACTCCTCGACCTTACGTTGGAGCGGGCGCTCCAGATTTTCGATTTGTAAATTGAGCGCTTCAGGATCTTCGTGGCGGATTAAACCGGTGGTATACAGCAGCTGACGTTTACGTGCGCCCCCCTTGAACCGACGGGCATCAACCACGGCATCCCGCAGTGTCTCCGGAATCTCCAGCTTTTTAAACAAGGCATCACTCATGTTCATCATGTGCAGGACAAGCGCCTTATTCGCCTGCATTTCAACTTTTAATGCGGCGCGGTCAGGCCGTTCCGCATAGATTTTTACATCTTCTTCATCATCGTACATAGAACAAACTTTTCGTGCTTAATCATGGGAAGATGACTTTAACACGAAAAGCTGTTCTGGCTACGTTATCGCTGCAAGCAGTTACAGAGAAGCAAGTGCCGCATTAAAAATAGCACTAGGACGCATTACTTCATCAGCTGCCTTCTCATCCGGGAAGTAATAACCACCGATATCAACCGCCTGACCCTGAACAGCATTCAGCTCTTCAACAATGCGCGCTTCTTCGGCAGTTAATTGCTCAGCCAGCTTGCTGAATGTCGCTTTCAGTTCAGCATCATCATCCTGCGCTGCCAGGGCCTGCGCCCAGTACATAGCCAGGTAGAAGTGACTGCCCCGGTTATCCAGCTGGCCCAGGCGGCGTTGTGGTGATTTACCGTTATCAAGCAACATACCCGTCGCATCATCCAGGGTTTTGCCCAGAATACCCGCGCGTGTATTACCTGTCTGTTCCGCCATGTGTTCCAGCGATACCGCCAGGGCCAGAAACTCACCCAGCGAATCCCAGCGCAGGTAATTTTCTTCGTTTAGCTGCTGCACATGTTTAGGTGCAGAACCGCCCGCCCCGGTTTCAAACATGCCGCCACCATTCATTAACGGTACAATAGACAGCATTTTGGCACTGGTGCCTAATTCCAGAATCGGGAATAAATCAGTCAGGTAATCACGCAACACATTACCGGTCACGGAAATAGTATCTTTACCACGAATCAGACGCTCCATGGTGCGGCGAATCGCAACGACCGGCGAAAGAATGCGGATATCCAAACCCTCGGTATCATGCTCTTTCAGATAAGCAACGACTTTTTTACGCAATTGCTGGTCATGCGCACGCTCTCTGTCTAACCAGAAAATAGCCGGTGTACCTGAATTACGGCAGCGTTTAACGCCCAGCTTCACCCAGTCACGAATCGGCTCATCTTTAGTCTGACACATCCGCCAGATGTCACCTTCCTCGACCTCATGCTGCAACAATGTTTCACCACTGTTCTTATCAACCACCCGCATAGTGCCGTCAGCCACCATCTCAAAGGTCTTATCATGAGAACCGTATTCTTCAGCTTTTTGCGCCATCAGACCGACATTAGGCACAGTACCCATCGTAGTCGGATCAAAAGCACCGTGAGTACGGCAGAAATTAATCACTTCCTGGTAAATCATCGCGTACGTACTTTCAGGAATAACCGCTTTAGTATCCTTCAACTTACCGTCCGCACCCCACATTTTGCCGGAATTACGAATCATCGCAGGCATAGACGCATCGACAATAACATCACTCGGAACATGCAGATTAGAAATACCGCGATCAGAATCCACCATCGCAATCTCAGGCCGATTGATGTAACAGGCACGAATATCTGCTTCAATCTCAGCACGCTTAGACTGTGGCAGCTCCTGAATTTTCATGTAAACGTTGCCCAAACCATTGTTAGGATTAACGCCGATTTCCTTGAAAGTATCACCCCATTTATCGAACAGTTTTTTATAGAAAACCGTCACCGCATGACCGAATACAATCGGGTGTGACACTTTCATCATCGTGGCTTTAACGTGCAGGGAGAACAGCATCTTGGTTGCCCGTGCATCTTCCATGTGCTCTTCAAAAAAGGCACGCAGCGCCTTCTTACTCATGAACATGCCGTCAATGACTTCACCGGCCAGTAATGGCGTGCTGGCTTTCAGCACTGTCACTTCCTGAGTGGCTTTATCGACAAATTCAATGCGCACATCAGTAGCATCACCCACCACCAGAGATTTCTCGCTGGAGTAGAAATCACCACCACGCATGTGGGCAACATGGGAACGGGAAGCCATGCTCCATTTCCCCATACTGTGTGGGTTTTTACGGGCATAATTTTTAACAGAAGGCGGCGCACGGCGATCAGAGTTACCTTCACGCAGCACAGGATTCACCGCACTACCCAGAATTTTTCCGTAACGTGCCTTAATATCCTGTTCTTTGTCATCCTCCGGCGCATCAGGATAAGCCGGAATGGCGTAACCTTTTTCCTGCAACTCAGCGATCACATCACGTAATTGCGGAATAGAAGCACTGATATTCGGCAGCTTAATAATATTAGCATCAGGCGACTGTGTCAGCTCACCCAGTTCCTTTAGGGCGTCCGGCGCACGCTGCTCTTCCGTCAAAAATTCAGGAAAACTGGCAAGAATACGACCAGCCAATGAAATATCACGGGTTTCGACATTGATACCTGCTGTTTTAGCAAATGCCTGTACGATAGGCAGCAAAGAGCGGGTTGCCAGTGCTGGTGCTTCGTCAGTTTGGGTATAAATGATCGTGTTCGACACATCTGTCATAGAATCTACCTGTTGGTTGCAAAGTCCGTTAAATAGGCGAAATATACTATCACGAATGGGGGGTAGAAATTAACAAGGTTTCATGAATTCAGCACTGAAATGTTTATCGCCCAATTTCAGCAGCCATTAGCGGATGCAGTCTGTATTAACGCTCAAACGACAAATGAGCTTACCGCGTAAAGAGGAAATGTATACAGTGTAAAAAGGTATTGAATACAACGTATGATTTATACTACTCTGAGCGCATACTTCGACTCAGGATACCCTCATGAGTAAGTCTACAACGACTGCGCCCCGTTTGGAATTACGTAATATTAGCAAATACTACCCCTCAGTCGTGGCTAATAAAGACGTAAACCTGACCGTTATGCCTGGTGAAATTCATGCCATTCTGGGCGAGAACGGCGCGGGAAAAAGTACCCTGATGAAAGCAGTGTATGGCGTTATCAAACCGGACGAAGGCGAAATCTACTGGAACGGCGAACACGTCAACATCAACAGTCCGGCACAAGCCCGCAAGCTGGGCATCGGCATGGTATTTCAGCACTTCTCATTATTCGATACCCTCACCGTGGTAGAAAATATCTCACTGGCGATGGATGGCTCACAGCGCATGACAGCGCTGGCCAAGCGCATTGAAGCAGTCTCACAGCGTTACGGCCTGCCACTGAATCCTAAACGCTTAGTACACGATTTATCGGTGGGCGAACGTCAACGGGTGGAAATTGTGCGCTGCCTGTTACAGGAACCGAAACTACTGATTATGGATGAGCCAACCTCCGTACTCACGCCACAAGCAGTGCGCAAGTTATTTGAAACCCTGCGCAGGCTGGCCGATGAAGGTTGCAGCATCCTCTACATCAGCCACAAACTGGATGAAATCCGTGAGCTTTG
>CACVAV010000256.1 GCA_902727945.1 uncultured Thiotrichaceae bacterium
GAGCCACCGACCTGATCCGCACGGATAGCCGTTTGCGGACTCCAGCGGGTACCAAATAAGAATTCAGAAATAGGTACCTGATTGAAGAATCGCATGGATTCAAACAGTACCGAGAGCACAATGCCCAGCGTGGTCAGAATGGCGATAGAAGCGCAGATAATCATTACCCAGCGGATAACGGCTTCTACTTTGTTTCTGGCCCTGACATGAGGTGCGATAAAACGCCAGCCAATAAAGAAACCGATAATAGCCAGCGCCAGAACAACCACTGCTTTAGCAATTGAACTGGTGGACTGCATATCGATGTATTGTTGGGCGGCGGCCTGCTGTGCAGCAGAAGCTGTTTTGTCAATCTGCCCGGATTCAGCCATGCTTTTAACACGGTTCATCATCAGTCCGATTTCGGACTCGGAAGATTGTTGAATCTCAGCGGGCAGGGTGGCTATTACGTTTTGGGTGATGATCGTATTGTTAAAGGCATTCCATGTGAGTAATACCAATAACGCAGGGATAACACACCAAATCGCTACCAGGTAACCGTAGTAACCCGGTAGCGAGTGGAGCTTGTTAACGCCCTTATTACCATTTGAAACGGCCAGTGACCGTTTTCGACCCAGGAAGTAGCTGAAAGTTGCCAGTACCATTAGTACCAGCAGGATCGTTGTCGTATTCATTAAGGGCGTTTTACCTTAGCTAGCGTGAAAAAATTTCACTGCATTACATTGATTTCAGGACAGTCATATTCTTAACAGCATCGCCGAATAGCTTGCGCTCTTCTTCCGGCATTGGAATCATACCTTTATCTGCTAAGTAGCCATCTTCACCCCAGGTAGCTTCGTTAGTGAATTCAGCAACAAACTCCTCGATACCTTTAACTGTACCGATATGTTCTTTTTTCACGTAGAAGTACAGTGGGCGCGACACAGGGTAATCACCTGCTGCGATGTTGTCAAAACTGATAGCAACACCATCAATTTCAGAGCCTTGTACTTTGTCAGCATTCTGGTCTAAGAAAGAGAAACCGAAGATGCCTAATGCGTTAGGGTTAGCTTCCAGTTTTTGAACGATCAGGTTGTCGTTTTCGCCAGCTTCGATGTAGTGACCATCTTCACGTACGGTGTGACAAATTTCTTTGTACTTCGCTGAGTCAGACTTTTTCAGCGCATTGACCCAATCGATTTTCTTACAACCACCTTCCAGTGCCAGCTCAGCGAAAGCGTCACGTGTACCGGAAGTCGGTGGTGGGCCAAGTACTTCGATTTTGATAGCAGGCAGGTCAGCGTTTACTTCGTTCCACATCTTATAAGGGTTAGGAACTAACTTGTCCTGATCGCCTTCTTTGACAGGAACATCTTTCGCTAATGCCATGAAGATGTCTTTACGGGTCAGCTTGAATACGTCGCCTTTTTTAGAGTTAGCGAAAGCGATGCCATCGTAGCCCACTTTGACTTCTACCGGGCTAACACCGTTCGCTGCACATTTTTCCAGTTCGCTGGACTTGATGCGACGCGAAGAATTGGTGATGTCCGGCGTGTTGATACCCGTACCATCACAGAACAATTTCATACCGCCACCGGAACCGGTTGATTCAACTTTAGGAGCCGGGTTGCCGGTCTTCTTGGCATAAGCTTCAGCCACTACGGTTGAAAACGGGAATACAGTAGATGAGCCAACGACTTCGATATTGTCACGTGCTTGTGCAGTACCTGCAACAACGAACAATCCAGCGCTTACAGCTAAAGATAATTTATTCATTTGTGTATCACCAACGTCATATAGTTAAGATGCCGCGCAGTGTATTGGATGAATATGACAGTTTTATGACAGGGTGAATATTAGGTCGCCAAATTTTTTATTCCCGCTCACAAAGTTGTGATAGCCTGATCGGGCCTGGTGGAACAAACCACCCATAATTAGAGATTATATGATGTCCGAGAACGCAATCAGTATTCCCGAAAAGCCCGCCGTGCGCCCACAGGATGCACGCTTCTCATCCGGCCCTTGTAAAAAATACCCTGGCTGGCAGCTCAGTGACTTAACCACTGAACACCTTGGCCGCAGTCATCGCGCCAAACAACCCAAACAACATATACAGTCATCTATCGAGCGCTCGCATGCGCTGCTGGGTTTACCTGAGGACTGGAAGCTGGGCATCGTGCCCGGTTCTGATACCGGTGCTTTTGAAATGGCCATGTGGTCTATGTTGGGCCAGCGTCCGGTGGATGCTTTAGTCTGGGATAGCTTTTCCGGCGATTGGGCCAAGGATTTGGCGTTGCTGGATTTGCCTGCACTTAATGTCTATGAAGCTGACTATGGCGAACTGCCGGAGCTGACACAAACCAACTCAAACCACGACATCGTTATGGTGTATAACGGTACCACCAGTGGCGTGCGGGTACCTGATCTGGATTGGATCGCTGATGACCGCGAAGGTCTGGTGTTATGTGATTCCACTTCGGCTGCTTATGCCATGCCAATGGATTTCAGCAAATTGGATGTCGTGACCTGGTCATGGCAGAAAGTGCTGGGTGGCGAAGGTGCACACGGTATGCTGGCACTGAGTCCGCGTGCGGTTGAACGGCTGGAAAGTTTTACACCGGGGCATCCTTTGCCTAAAGTATTCCGTCTTACCAAACAACAGTCACTGGATGCGGGTATCTTCAGCGGCTCCACGATTAATACGCCTAGCCTGCTGGCCATTGCTGATTTGCATGCTGCGCTGGATTGGGCTGAAAGTATCGGTGGTCGTGAAGCATTATGGCAGCGTACACAGGCTAACTTTGACTGTATTGATAACTGGGTACAAAAAACGGATTGGATTGACTGGCTGGCAGAGAATCCGGCGATTCGTTCTCCGACCTCCATGTGCCTGCAGATTGCTGATCCGGCCTTTAATCAGTTGGACAAAGATACACAGCAAAAGGCAATCACCCGGATAACCGGCTGGCTGGAAGAAGAAGGTGTGGCGCTTGATATTAAAAACTATCGCAGCGCACCGGCAGGTTTCCGGATTTGGGGTGGCGCAACGATTGAAACTGATGATCTGGCAGCGCTGACCCATTGGCTGGACTGGGCATTTGCCCGCTTCACACATGAAATGAACGCAGGGTAAGCTAACGCAGGATAAGCTAATGAATAAACCTAAAGTATTAATTGCTGACTCAATGTCAGGCATGGCCTTAAAGGTTTTTGAAGAACGTGGTATTGAAGTGGTGCAGCCGGGTAAGTTATCCGTGCCTGAATTACTGGATATTATCGGTGAGTTTGACGGTGTGGCGATTCGTTCTGCCACTAAAATTACCCCGGAATTACTGGAACACGCCACACGTTTAAAAGTCGTGGGGCGGGCCGGAATTGGTGTGGATAATGTCAATGTACCGGCTTGTACCAAACGGGGCGTGGTGGTGATGAACACACCGTTCGGGAATGCTATCACCACGGCTGAGCATGCGATGGCGATGATGTTGTCACTGGCCCGTCATATCCCGCAAGCCACTCAATCTACCAAAGAAGGTAAATGGGAAAAATCCCGCTTCATGGGGATGGAGCTGACCGGTAAAACACTGGGGCTTATTGGTGCCGGTAATATCGGTTCTATCGTTGCCAAAAAATCGATTGGCTATGGTTTAAAGGTGCAGGCTTATGATCCCTTTCTGACTGAAGAGCGGGCAGATAAGCTGGGCGTACAGAAAGTGGATCTGGATACCCTGCTTAGTACTTCGGATATTATCTCCTTACATGTGCCCAAGACGCCGGAAACAGCGAATATTATTGATGCCGCTGCGCTCAGTAAAATGAAAAAGAACAGTTTGCTGGTGAATTGTGCGCGGGGTGGTTTGATTGACGAAGCTGCTCTGTATACTGCAATGAAAAGCGGTCATCTCAAAGGCGCGGCGCTGGACGTGTATGAAGTTGAACCGGCGCGCGAAAATCCTTTATTTGAGCTGCCTAATATTATTTGCACACCCCATCTTGGCGCATCCACCAGTGAGGCACAGGAAAAAGTAGCGGTACAGGTTGCTGAGCAAATCAGTGATTATCTGCTCGATGATGCGATTAACAATGCGCTTAATGCCCCGAGTCTGAGTGGTGAGGAATCCAAGTTGCTGAAGCCTTACTTACAATTGGCGCAGCGGCTGGGTTCTTTTGTCGGCCAGCTGACGCATGACCCGATTAAATCACTGACGGTGACTTATGGCGGTGATGCGACAGCGATTAATACCGCACCGCTGACTACGCAAATTACTCAATCTGTGCTGGAACATCACAGCAGTTCGATTAATGCGGTCAATGCGCGGGAAGTGGCGCGGGAGCGCAATATTGACTTGATTGAAGCTTTTAATGATGGCAAGGATGCATACCCCTGCCGTATTACGGTGACTGTTGAGACTGAGGCATTTACCCGTCGTATTTGCGGCACTCTGATCCAGAATCAGCCACGGGTGATTGATGTCAAAGGTATTCCGCTGGAATCCAAGCT
>CACVAV010000257.1 GCA_902727945.1 uncultured Thiotrichaceae bacterium
GGGACAGATAATGGATGAGGCAGAGGAATATCGGGGACTGTCCTGCCAAACGGGTTATACTCAAATTATATACAGTATTAAATTCTTATAAATGGAGGATTCATGAACAGACGTGATCTATTAAAAGGCGCAGGTCTTGGTGCAGTAGCCGCAGCAGCGGGTATTACTCCGGCAATGGCAGCTGAAGGCGAGAAGATGGAAATCAATATGGTTTCTACCTGGCCTAAAGATTTTCCCGGCTTGGGAACGGGCGCACAACGCTTTGCAGAACGCCTGACCGCAATGACCGCCGGACGTATGTCGGTTAAGTATTTCGCCGCCGGTGAGCGGGTTAAAGCTTTTGACTCATTTGATGAAGTAGCTTCCGGTAATGCACAGATTTATCACGGTGCTGAATACTACTGGAAAGGCAAGCATCCGGGTTTTGCTTATTTCACATCAGTGCCATTCGGCCTGACTTATACTGAAATGAATGCATGGATTCGCTTTGGCGGTGGTCAGGAATTGTGGGACAAGCTGGGCGCTGAGTTCGGCGTTAAAGGCCTGATGTGTGGTAACACGGGTGTACAGATGGGTGGTTGGTTCCGTAAAGAGATCGACTCCGCTGATGCCTTCAAAGGTCTGAAAATGCGTATGCCTGGTTTAGGTGGCGACGTACTGGCTAAGATGGGTGCATCACCTGTTTCATTACCGGGTGGTCAGATTTATGAAAATCTGGTCTCTGGTGCTATCGATGCAACTGAGTGGGTTGGCCCGTGGAATGACCAAATCATGAAGTTCTTTGAAGCAGCTAAGTACTACTACTACCCTGGCATGCACGAGCCGGGCGCTATGCTGGCTATCGGCATGAATAAGAAGTGGTGGGACGCGTTATCAGACGCTGATAAGTTAATTGTTGAAGCAGCAGCGTCGATGGAAAATGACGTGATGATGGCTGAATACAATGCTAAGAACGGTGAAGCACTGGCTAAGCTGGTTAATGACAATGGTGTTGAGCTGCGTGAGTTCAATGACGATGTTTATGATGCCTTTGGTGAAGCTTCTGAAGAAGTATTTGCTGATGTTGTTAAGCACAGTCCTCTGGCTAAAGAAATTCATGAAAGCTTCGCTGAAGCACGTAAGAACATCGGTGGCTGGGCTAAGATCTCCGATCAGGCTTATGTTGCACAGCGTAACCGTGTATTAGGCTTATAAAGTAAAAAATTCAGGCGCTTACTTCAATAAGCGCCTGAATCCCGAATATCCATTACCTTCAACACCCACCATAAAACGGCGGTTCTTATGACCGGATCAAGGCAATTTTTCCGTATTATTTCGGCCTTTATGGTCGCGACTATTCTATTATTTCTTCTCAATCGTTATCTGGCATTCTGGCTGGACTGGCCTGACCTGACGGGTGTTTTCGCCTGGTTTAGTGAAGGTAGCGAGATGAGTACCACTTCCCTGTTACAAGGGATATGTTTATGGTTTTTATACCTGCTAGCCGCTGTACTGATTGTACGACACATCCGCAAGACACCAGACACCAGCATGAATGACGACGCGGAAACTTATACCCGCATGGCTTATTTTATCGTTCGTGCTGCTTTCTGGTCAGTCTTCCTGGTCGGGATCGCGGATGCGGCTATCTCCCTGTTACGTGTCGAGGGCGTGTTGCTGTCCATAGTGGGGGAAAAATGGACCGCCATCATGGATCAGGCGCACTCACGCGGTGTTTATATTCACTACCCACTGATATTGCTCTCCGTCGTCATCGCATTTTTCACCCGTTCATTAGGCTTTATGTGGCTGGCGTTTTTGGTCGTCTTGTCTGAATTCGCTATCGTACTGTCACGCTTTATCTTCTCGTATGAGCAGGCCTTTATGGGTGATCTGGTACGCTTCTGGTATGCCGCCCTATTCCTGTTCAGCAGCGCCTACACCTTAGTCGAAGGTGGTCATGTGCGGGTTGATGTGTTGTACGCCGGTATGAGTGGTCGTGCTAAGGCATGGGTCAATGCGATTGGCTCAATGATTCTGGGCCTGCCTTTGTGCTGGACAATCCTTCTGTTGGGCATGGGCAGCAAACAAGGCAGCCTGATCGCACCGATCATTAATTTTGAAATTTCTCAAAGTGGCTACGGTATGTACGTGAAGTACCTGATGGCGGCTTTCCTATTGGTGTTTGCGGTGACAATGGCCATTCAGTTTATTAGTTATTTCCTTAATAGTGTCGCCATACTGACCGGGGAAATAGAAGCAAAGAATGAAGATGATGATATGGATGAAGTCGTGCTACAGGGGGCTGCGTAATGGAATTAGTCTTTCTGGGAATACTGTTATTTCTGATGATCTGGGCGTTAACCTCCGGTTATCCGGTGGCCTTTGCCCTGCCCGGCTCTGCGATTATTGCGATTGCGCTGGCTTCGCTCAGTGGCTATATCTTTGAGGGTGATACATCAGCCTATTTTGCTGAAGACGGCCCTGTGCAATGGTTGAGTGCCGGTGTTACTAACTTCCGCAGCTTATATTGGGTGGTCGAACGTGACACACTAATTGCCATCCCGTTATTTATCTTCATGGGCATTATGTTACAGCGCTCGAAGATTGCAGAAGACCTGCTGGTCGCAATGGCACAACTATTCGGCCCGCTACCAGGCGGCCTGGGTATCTCAGTGGTGTTTGTAGGTGCTTTATTGGCTGCAACTACCGGCATTGTCGGGGCAACCGTAATTGCGATGGGCTTGATTTCACTGCCCGCCATGTTGCGCAACAATTACTCCAAATCACTGGCCACCGGCACCATTTGTGCTTCCGGTACTTTAGGGCAGATTATTCCACCCTCGATTGTACTCATCATTCTTGCCGACCAATTGTCCAGCGCCTCCGACCAGGCCAATACGGCCCGTAAAGAACTCTACCGCGCGACTACCGGCGAATATTCTATGCCATCACAGTTTGAAGTGGTGTCAGCCAGCGCCGGTGATATGTTCATGGGCGCGTTGATTCCCGGCATTATTCTCGTCGGCATCTACATGTTGTACATTCTGATTGTGGCATGGATCAAACCCTCAATGGCCCCGCCTGTACCTTATGACGGTGAGTATGATGCAGCGTTTGCGCGTAATGTTTTTCTGGCGCTGGTACCACCGTTAACACTGATTTTTGTGGTATTAGGCTCAATCATTACCGGTATCGCCACCGTTAATCAAGCCGGTGCCATAGGAGCTATCGGTGCCATGATTATGGCGGGCTACCGATTACACAACGGTAAATGGGGCAAGTATATTCCGGCTATATTCGCACTGGTTGCCATCGGCATTATCGCGTTTGTGAAATCCGGCAATGACCTGAATATCCGTAGTATCGATACGCCGGAGGAATACACCGCCATTCTGATTGCCGCCGCTGCTGTCGGTCTCCTGCTGGTCTCCGTGGTCTGGAGTGCGTGGCGTACGATGAAGGTTGAAAATACCTTGCACGAAGTCATGATCGAAACCGCCAAAACCACCTCAATGGTGTTTATTATCCTGATTGGTGCGGCGATGCTGACATCGGCCTTCCGTGCCTTTGGTGGTGAAGAGTTGGTTAAACATTACCTGACTGGTTTACCGGGCGGATTCTGGACACAGTTCTTAGTGGTCATGTTGGTTATCTTCCTGCTGGGGTTCTTCCTTGATTTCATTGAAATCGCAGTGGTCGTGGTACCGATTGTTGCACCGATCCTGCTGATGAATCCGGAAGCTAATATCACGGCTGTCTGGTTAGGCGTAATGATTGGCCTGAATATCCAGACCTCGTTCCTGACACCGCCATTTGGTTTCGCCCTCTTCTACCTCAGAGGAGTCGCCGACAAGGTCGTCAAAACACTGGATATCTACAAAGGTGCTGTGGCCTTCATTTGCTTGCAGTTACTCGCACTGGGTATTGCCGGTTATTTCCCGAGCCTGGTGAATTACCTGCCGAATCGCACTCACTTATTATCTGAAACAGCACCGCCACCTATCAATCCTAAGTTACAGGTTTGCCTGGAGGGTTATATTGGTGAAACATTAGCTGATAATGAAGATGACATTCGTTCTGCACTGAACAAAGCTCAGGGGCTGGACGTTAGCCTGATGCCGGAAGCATTGCAAAAGGACTTCAAAACCAGCGTCAGTGACAACCTGAAAGGCTTTGAGTTATTCGCTGCGATTCAAGCGGAACGTGACAAATTGGCTGAGTTCGAAGCCGAATACACGCCGGTACACCGTCAGGTGCGCTCAACCCAACGTGAAATGGGTGTGATGGATGCGCGAATTGAGGAGTATAAGCTTAATATTCAGGAACTGAACTTCGACAACACCAGCACAGACGCGGATAAGGATCACTTCACCAATCTGATCAGTGAAGCTGAAACAGCTAAGGCTGAGTTGGAAGCCAGTATTCCTGAGGGCTGGGAGGCATTACGCAAACAGTTTAAGGAACACACCACTTCAATCGCCAAAGCACAGCG
>CACVAV010000258.1 GCA_902727945.1 uncultured Thiotrichaceae bacterium
TATCTGGCGGTGGTTTGCTGCCCGCTGGCTGGTACTTGGTGAAAACACCGTGCTGGTCGCGTTGGCGATAGTTTCATGGTTCTGGTTTCAACCACCTTTGGAGGCGAGTAAAACCCTCAGCCTTGACTGGATTGCACCGATGTACCTGCGCAATCTGGTGCTGATGATTAGTGTGGCGGGTGGTTTGCATTTGTATTTTTTTTACTGGAAAAAACAAGGCAAAAAGCTTCGCCATGACGAACGCGAACTGGTTGCCAAAGGCCGCAATTTCACCTTCGGTAATCAGGTGCGGGACAATATGTTCTGGACACTGGCCAGCGGCGTTACTTTCTGGACGGCTTATGAGGTGCTGATGTTCTGGGGCATGGCAAACGGTTATGCGCCGCTATTATTGTGGAGTGATAACCCGGTCTGGTTTGTGCTGTTATTCATTCTGACGCCGCTGTGGATTTCGCTGCATTTTTATCTGGTACACCGCTGGATGCATTACCCAAAAATCTATCAGATGGTTCACAAATTACATCACCGCAACAGTAACGTCGGCCCCTGGTCTGGCTTGTCGATGCACCCGCTGGAACATCTGGTGTTTTTCAGTTCTGTCCTGGTTCATTTTGTGATTGCCTCGCACCCCTTACATATCCTGTTTCACATGATGCATCAGTCACTCACCGCTTCGACTTCACACACCGGCTATAACGGCCTGTTGGTGAAAGATAAGAACCGCTTCGCCCTCGGGACTTTTCCGCATCAATTGCACCATCGCTATCTGGACTGTAATTACGGTAACCCGGAAGTACCCTGTGATAAATGGTTTGGTACCTTTCATGACGGCACGGCTGAGGCACACGCTAAACTCCAGCAAAAACGTCGGGCAAAAGCGATGGGGAAGGCGTGAGAAGGGGGGTCTTTTTTTATCAATTTTTAGTGTGTTTTCGGGCAGGTGCACGCTAAGGTTTTATGGTGACTAGCTGTATGGGCGGAAGGTCAGCGGAGGGGGTAATACGGATGGCTTATCCGGAGATCAGCCGGGAGAAAAAACTGCGTATCTTGCGCATTTTTCCCCGAAGATTGGGCGCATCCTGAGTCACTGGCACTGAGGTACTTTTATTCTTATCGCTACCGTTGGCAGTTTGGGTTTGCGCCGCCTCTTCAATATTGTCTGGTTGTAGCAGTTTTTCCTGAGCTTTTTGTTGTTTGAGCAGGGTGGGGGCGATTTTGAATGTCTGGTACTGCTCAATGGCGGCATTCAAATAACGCTTCAGTAAACGTTCCCGTATCGGCTTAAACATGTACCGGAATACCCGGGCGTGATTAATTAAATGGATTAAGGTGGTGGAATCACCGCTGTTGGCAAGCAGAATGGAGACAACCTGGGGATGTTCATTTTTTAATAGTGAGAAAAATTCCAGTGTGTCCTCATAGTCATCATCCAGATTAGAAACAATTACGCCGATTTCATGCCGAAGCATCAAATTAATCGTCTCATCATAATCGTTGGCTTCGAGAATCCGGCAGCCTGGTAAGATGCTGCGTATCAAAGCTAATATTTCTGAATCACCGCGCAGAACGATGATATTTTCATCGGCAGCATCAAGCGATTCGACAGGTTGGGGCACTGTACTGGCTTCAGGTTCTGAGGGGTGATCACTGTCTGGTTGAGGGCTTAGGTCTATTGCCGGAGGAAGCGGAGCGGAAGGCGCTTCGTTGGCCGCTTCCTGCAATTCCAGGCCGATTTTGACCGCTTCATCAACAGTGCTGACAAATTCCTGTGTGTTCCAGGGCTTGTTCAGAAAACGAAATACTTCACCATCGTTCACTGAGCCAATGATGGCCGCCAGATCAGAATAACCGGTGAGTAAAATACGCATGGTATCCGGTGACACACTTTTTGCCTCACGCAATAAATCGACGCCTGCCATAACAGGCATGCGCTGATCACTGATGAGCAGGTGATAATGATCTTGCTGCAACAATTCCAGCGCATGGTAGCCATCAGTGGTGGTAGTGGTATCGTATCGGCGGCGGAACAGCGCTTGCATGGTGTTTAGAATGCGTTCCTCGTCATCAACAAACAGGATTTTTGGCTTTTTGCCCGGGGTAGCATTCAGGCTTGCACGATGTATGCGGTTAAAGTCGATAACTTTTGCTGTCGATTGCATAATGATTATCCTTCCTTAGGAGAACTATTGGGCAAAATAACCGTGAAACACGTGCCGGTTCCTGCTTCGGAATCGACGCTAATAGTGCCACCGTGCTCACTGATAATACGTTGCACAATGGACAAACCTAAACCTGTGCCCTGACCAACGTCTTTAGGTAAGTGTTCACGATATGAATCAATAACTTACGAGATAATAGTTTTTTCTTGATTTTCCTAAACTACTGATAATAAATAGCTTTATTTTTTTGCATGACTTCAAGTAAATGCCTGAATCTCTTGAAACCTAGCTGCCATGCCGTGAACACTTACCGTCTTTAGTGGTGAAAAACGGATCAAATATTTTTTCACGGTTTTCTGTAGAAATGCCGGTGCCATTATCCCGCACCTCGATTTTTACGGCGTCTTCCAGCTGTGTGGTCGTCAGTAGAATTTCACCTGATTCATCTGTCGCCTGTGCCGCATTGGTGATCAGATTCAGGAAGACCTGATTAATTGATGAGGGTGAGCAGGTAATTGGTTGTACATCACCGTAATGCTTTTGCACAGATTTGTATTTAACGATGTTATTCGCAATCTTAAGCGTGCTTTCCAGGCCTTCATTAACATTAAAAGCAGCAACCTTGGCGCGATCCATACGGCTGAAATTTTTCAGACCAGTGATGATTTCAGAAATTTCATTCATGCCATGAATACCATCTTTCAGCAAGCCTTCGGTTTCGCTCATGGTCTCATTTTCTTCCAGTATATGGCTTAATTCACCGACCTGCTGTAGCTGTAGGCTGATCGCCTCATTACTGGCGTTTTCATCGGCCAGCGTTTGGTTGAGCGTATTACAGGCATTTGCCAGTTCGGTGAGTTCACCGAGTCGCATTTGGGTGATTTCCAGGCCACTTTTAACATAGGCGAGCGGGGTGTTGATTTCGTGGGTAATACCGGCGACCATCTGTCCGAGCGAGGCCATTTTTTCTGATTGCACTAACTGTGTCTGTGACTCCTGCAGGTGTTTCAATGCCTGATTCAGGTCTGAGGTGCGTTCTGCAACATGCTGCTCCAAATTTTCATTAGCACTTTTTAGGTCATTGAAAGCACGTAATAAGCGATAGGCAGCATAGGCCAGTAACAGCAGCAATAAACCGGCATATGCCGTCAGGTAGCGACGATACTTATTCTGTTCTGCCAGTTTTTGTTCAAAATTTTCGCCAACCAACTGGTTGAGTTCATCGTTTAATGCCACGGTAGGTATGGCATCCAGTCCGCTTAGAATCTCGCTTTCTATGACACGTTGTTTGAGTACCGTGCGACTATGCGCCAGTAGTACTGAGATATGTGCCTGTAAATTTTCTGCATGGTTACCCTTTGTTTCGTCCAGTCGGGCCAGCTGCTTTTCTATACGGGATTTCAGTGCTTCATCGGGTGCAAGATTGTATTTAAGTAATTCGGTTAATAGCTCGCTGCCTTGGGTACGGAGTGTATACAGCCGCCAGTTTGTGGCTTCCAGTCCATCAAGCAATGGGTCGCTGGGTGGTGCTTCGGGCATTTCTCTGCGCTCTATCCTGGCTATTTCAGCACTCTGTGCTTCCAGCTCGCTGCTAATATCGGCCTGTAGTTGTTCAGCGGCTGTCGGTAAAAAACTCAGTGAGTTCTTAAAAATAGCATGCTGTGATTTAAAATCTTCAATCAGGTTAAGTTTGTTCTGAATGGCTTCCTGAAATTTATTAACGGTGGGTAGAATATTGGTGTTATCTTCCAGCTGACTGGCAAGGGTGCCGATTCCATCCTTTAATTCCCTGATCAGCTTTTGCGGGTTGGTTAACGGATCATAGTGTTGGTTGCTGCCCACTTTTGAGCGTAATACATCCACATTCCATTCGGCATCCAATTGTTTAAGCGAGCGCAGATTATCATTGACCCGGTTGTAGGCATCACTGTTGATGTTTTGTGAGCGCATGTAAAGAAAGCTGAGTATGCCTGCCAATGCTGTGAGCACTAAAACGATAACAAGGAGAGATGTAATTTTTTTCATTCGTCTTTCTCTGCCTTCTCTGTTTTTGGTGCTTCATTTTGTTTTTCTATCGCTTCGCCGGTCAGGCTCTGCAGGAAAGCAACAATGAGCGCTTTATCGGCTTCCGAAGCCGCGCGGCCCAGCTGAAATTTAAACATAACGTCCACCGCCTCCGGCTATGAGTAGCAATAAAGCGTGTTGCCATCCTCTACTGGAGCTTTCCATTTTGTTATTAGTACCTTTTCCCTAAGCACTTAAAATAGTAGTCCAGATTTTGGCGGGCATAGTACCGTTTATAAAAAAT
>CACVAV010000259.1 GCA_902727945.1 uncultured Thiotrichaceae bacterium
GAGCGGACATTACGCTGTATTCAGGGAGGGAGAGTCGGAAGCTGATACGGTGTTGAGTATTGAAACCCTGTTGGGTGGACAGTCATCCATTAATAACAGATGTGTTTGCCTGGCAGGGGTGTTGCTTTAAATCCGATTAAAATCAGATCTGAGACTGAAGGTAATTCTGCAATCCGATTCTACCGATAAGGCCGAGTTGCTGTTCCAGCCAACGGGTATGATCCTCTTCGGTATCTTTGATCTGTAGTTCCAGCATATCACGGGTGACATAATCCTGTGCTTCTTCACAGGTTTTAACCACCGCTTTCAGTGCCTTGCCTACTTTGTACTCCAACGCCAAATCATTTTCCATCATTGCCTGGGTGTCTGCGCCGACATTGAGTGCTTCCTGCTGGCTTAGATCCGGCGTACCTTCCAGAAACAGAATGCGCTTGATAATCAGATCCGCGTGGCCGGTCTCTTCCTCCATTTCGTGTTCATAATGTTCCGCCAGCTTGCTCAGTCCCCAATCATCAAACATCCGCGAGTGAATGAAATACTGGTCACGGGCGGCTAACTCACCGGCTAACAGCTCTTTTAATGCATCAATAACTTTCTGATTGCCTTGCATGGTTTACCTCACATCATAGATTGTAAATAGTTTTCCAGACCGGAATTCTGGATCAGCCATTGCTGCGTTTCCAGCCAGTCGAGCATGTCTTCTTCCTGTTCCAGAATTTCTTCCAGTTCATCGCGGGTGACATAATCCTGTGCGTCTTCGCAGGTTTTGATGACTTCGCGTAATTGCGCAATGCATTCCAGGCTGATTTTCATGTCATTTGCCAGCATTTCCGGGGTATCTTCGCCGATATACAGCTTACCCAGATCCTGCAGGTTAGGGAGACCTTCCAGAAACAGAATGCGTTCAATCAGTTCATCAGCCTGTTTCATGGCAGTGATCGAACGTTTGTATTCATGGTCATTCAACTGACTCAGACCCCAATGCTTAAACATACGCGCATGTAAAAAATATTGGTTAATCGCCGTTAGCTGAAACTTGAGTGACTGATTTAGCGCCCGGATAACGTCGGGATTTCCTTTCATAATGCTTCCTGTATGGGTTAGTGAGAGGGGCGGATTATAGACTCTTCATAGGGCAAGGTACACTATTCGCCCAGCAGGTAAGTGATAATCACTTGCATTAACAAATACGAATGATTATCATGCCATCAGTAATTAAGAATCATTATCAATGGGTGGTGGATATGTACGTTTGTATTTGTAACGCAGTCACAGACCGTGAAATTAAAAAAGCGGTGAAGCAGGGTGTTAATACTTTTGACCAGGTGCGCGACCAGTTAGGCGTGGCTTCCTGTTGTGGTCAGTGTGAGAGCCATGCCCGTGAAGTTATTAATGAAGCACGTACTGCTAAGCCGGTCTTTGCTGGTATTCCTCTCATCCCCGTTTCAATGCCACACATGGCCTGATTATTAAGAATATCTGTTATGAATACCAGTCTGCCCCTGATGACTATGTCCCCGAAACCGCCGCTTAAAGTAAAATTACAGGAGTTGATGCGTGGTAGTAAAAAGCTCATTCTTGAGCATGGTGATAAACCTTATCTGCTCAGCATCACCCGTAAGGGTAAGTTGATTCTGACCGCTGCGGATGAACCACCTGCTGCCAGCAAAGATCAGCCCTCTTCCTCTGAAAAATGATCTGTTGCGTAAATTTATCTGAATAGTTTAAACAACCAATCTCAATGTTATGTGAGTCAAGCCAGTATCAATCCTCCTCTTCTGATACAAGCCAGATTTGCTCTATCTTAAAATCCCACGGAGTAAACATGAAATCCTTGAAAAAAACCTTGCTGTCAGCCCTGCTGGCAGGCTCACTTTTTGCCAGCGTTCCGGTGCTATCGGCTGAAGTGTCTACTAAAGCAGTGATGGCAACCTATACCGATATTGCCCATGCTGCTTTCGGTGATTCACTGGCAACGGCGAAAACCCTGAAAGGCCGGGTTGATGCCTTAGTCGCCGGGCCATCGGAAGAAACATTACAGGCAGCGAAGCAAGCCTGGCTGGCTGCGCGTGTTCCGTATGGTCAGACTGAGGTATATCGTTTCTCGAATGCCAATGTCGATGACTGGGAAGGTAAAGTGAATGCCTGGCCGCTGGATGAAGGGCTGATTGATTATGTTGCCGACAGTTATGAGCATGAAGATGGTAACGCATTTTCAGCGGCCAATATGATTGCCGGTGATCAGGAAATCAACGCGGAATTACTGCAATCCTGGCATGAAAAGGGTGGCTCTGAGGCTAATGTTGCCACCGGTTATCATGCTATTGAATTTTTGCTTTGGGGGCAGGATCTGAATGAGAAGCCGGAAGATTCCGGCCAGCGTCCTTACACGGATTATGTGCAGGGTGACGGTTGTACGAATGGTCACTGTGAGCGACGTGCGCAATACCTGGTCGCCGCGACTGATTTACTGATTAGTGACTTAGAAGAAATGGTTGCTGACTGGGAAGGTGGCAAGGACAATTACCGCAAAGCATTTCTGGCGTTGGATGAAAATGAAGCACTGCGGCGTATGTTGTTTGGTATGGGCAGTCTGAGTCTGGGTGAGTTGGCGGGTGAGCGGATTAATGTCGCACTGCTGGCGCACTCACAGGAAGATGAGCATTCCTGTTTCAGCGACAATACGCACATTGATATTGCTGAAAATGCCCGGGGTATCCAGAACGTATTCAATGGCACTTATACCCGTACTGATGGCAGCAAAGTAGAAGGCGCAAGTCTGGCGCAATTGGTCGCCGCGAAAGATGAAGCCCTGAGCAAGACACTCACCGAAAAACTAGCCGTATCACAACAGAAGGCTGGTGCAGTAGTCGAGGCTGCAGAGCAGGGTGAGCATTTCGACCAGCAAATCATCGCCGGAAACGCAGCAGGTAATGCGCGGGTAAAAGCAGTGATTAATGCACTACGTGACCAAACCGGTTCCATTGAAGCCGTCTCCGGTGCGCTGGGTATTGATAATCTGAGTCCTGAAAACAGTGACTCCTTTGGCAGTTAAGTACTGTAAATATGAGGTAGGTTGAAAATAAAATGATCAGACATTCATTAGCCATTGCACTGGGGTTGTGTCTTGCTCCGGGCTTAGTCAGCGGTGCTGATAAACCTGCAAAGCCTGACCCGGCGGCTGATCCACGCCGCTCGGGGGGCGCTACCACGGTTTTTGATACCAGCCGTAATGCGTTTTCGCTCCCGGCGAAGAACCTGGGGATTATGCGCCGGGACAGTTTTTTTATCGGTAATGCGTTTTTTAAGCAGCCCTGGGTGGTGGCTCCGGCCTCCACTTCGGCCCGTGACGGATTGGGGCCAATGTTTAATACCAACACCTGTCAGGGCTGCCATGTCAAAGACGGGCGTGGCCAGCCACCCATCAGTAAGGATGATACTTTCCTGTCGGCATTAGTGCGGCTGAGTGTCCCGGCGATCAGTGCTGAGCATCAGCAGTTATTACTGACGGCGGGTGCCGTGCCGGAACCCAATTACGGTGATCAGTTGCAGCCGAAAGCGGTTCCTGGTGTCAAGCCTGAAGCTACGCCGCGTCTGCGTTATCATGAGGTCAGCGGGCAATTTGCTGATGGTGAAAAGTATACCCTGGTGCAACCGGAATTATACTTTGAAAACCTGAATTATGGAGAACTGCACAAGGACGTGCTCACCTCTGTGCGTGTCGCTCCGGCGATGATTGGCTTAGGTTTGCTGGAAGCGATGACTGAGGCCGATATTCTGCAGCATGCTGATCCGGATGATAAAAATGACGATGGTATATCCGGTCGTCCGAATCAGGTTTGGGATGTCGGGCAGCAGAAAACGGTGTTGGGGCGGTTCGGTTGGAAAGCTAATCAGCCCACGGTACTACAACAGTCGGAAGGTGCGTTTAATGGTGATATGGGCATCACCAGTGTGACCTTTCCCAATCACAATTGCAGCGCCAGCCAGCAGGATTGCCAACAAGCTCCACACGGTGGTGAGCCGGAAATCAGTGCTGAAATTATGCAGAAAGTCGCTTTCTACGCTTCAACACTGGCGGTTCCGGCGCGGCGTAATACACAGGATAAAACTGTGCTGCAAGGTGAAAAATTATTTCACGGGGCGGGTTGTGCCAGTTGCCACGTCAGTGAATATACCACCGGACAGGCAGCTGGTTTTCCTGAGTTGTCTGATCAATTGATTCGTCCTTACACTGATTTATTATTGCACGATATGGGCGAGGGTTTAGCTGATGGCCGCCCTGACTTTCTGGCCAGTGGCCGCGAGTGGCGTACGCCGCCATTATGGGGTATCGGATTGGTCGAAACGGTGAATGGTCATACGCGCTTTTTGCATGATGGCCGTGCGCGTAATCTGCTGGAGGCCGTGCTGTGGCATGGTGGTGAGGCGGAAGCAGCTAAGCAGCAGGTGCTG
>CACVAV010000260.1 GCA_902727945.1 uncultured Thiotrichaceae bacterium
AAAGTATTAATCCTTGGCCTTGCGTTCAAGGAAAACTGCCCGGATCTACGCAACACCAGAGTGATTGATATAATCAAAGAATTATCGGAATATCATATCGCCACTGATGTTTACGACCCTTGGGTTTCTGCTGATGAAGCAGAGCGGGAGTATGGTTTCCGGCCGGTCAGCCGCTTACAGGATGACTATTATGATGCCATCATCATCGCAGTAGCCCATGATCAGTTCAAAGCAATGGGCGCTAAAACCATCCACGCTTTCGGACGAAAATCGCATATTGTTTATGACCTGAAACACCTGTTCCCGGCGGCAGATAGTGATTTACGCCTTTAGTAACAAAAAAATACTGAACTTAAAGCTTTTTGTTAAGCTGAGACTAGAGCAATAAAAGTAATACTAAAAGACTCTGAGTCATCGAACAACTAAAGAAAAGCATAATAAAACAGCATGGTCACATCAGTATCCAGCTTCCCGGGCTACGTCAAACAGCTAGTCAATTCCGGCATCATTGAACTGGAAGCCGCAGAGCGCGCGGTAAAAGAAGCCCATACCAACCATTCATCAATACTCGAATGGTTTTTCCGTAACCGGCTCGCAACAGCAACAGAACTCGCTCAGGCAGTCGGTGAAGAATACGGCCTTAGCACCATTGATATTGACGCCATCGACATTCGCCCGGATGTCGCTGACCTGATAACAGATGACCAGAAAGAACGCCTGAAACTGCTCCCGTTGTATCGCTACGAGGGTTTTCTGATGGTGGCGCTCGCAGACCCTGTTTGTCTGACCAATATGGACGACGTCAAGTTTGCCACCGGATTACAGCCTTATGCCGTCATTGTGGAGTATGACAAATTAGGTGCACACCTGAACGCAGGTAGTGGGTTCAGTGGTAGCGCCGCATCATCCGGCATGTCAGTTTCAACGGAAGCCATTACTCAGAATATTGCCCTTGATACGCAGGAACTGAAAAAAAATGATGATGCTGGTGGTGAAGAAATTGAAATCACCGGCTTTGTTGATAAATTACTGGCACATGCGATCAACTCAAAAGTTTCAGATATACACATCGAACCTTATGAAAAAAACTTACGCATCCGCTACCGTGTTGACGGCATCTTAAAGGTGATTGCCACCCCGCCGATTAGTATTGCATCACGACTGACATCACGCATTAAAGTACTGGGCCGGATGAACATCTCGGAACGCCGGGTACCTCAGGATGGCCGGGTGCGCTTTAAGTTGAATGAAAAAAAGAACATTGATTTTCGTGTTAATACTTTGCCTACGATCTACGGTGAAAAAGTGGTTATGCGTATTCTGGATTCAGACAGCGCGACTATCGGTATCGAAAAGCTGGGTTTCGACCCGAAACAGCAATCTGATTTTATGGATGCGCTGGCCAAACCTGATGGCATGGTGCTGGTCACCGGCCCCACCGGTAGTGGTAAAACCGTTACGCTGTACACCGGACTCGGCATGCTGAACACACCTGAGCGCAATATTTCCACAGCAGAAGATCCGGTAGAAATTAATATGCCGGGTGTAAATCAGGTCAATGTTAACCCAAAAGTGGGACTCACCTTCGCTGATGCGCTACGGGCCTTTCTGCGTCAGGACCCCGACATCATTATGGTTGGGGAAATCCGTGACCTCGAAACTGCCGAAATTTCCATTAAGGCAGCACAAACCGGACACTTGGTTTTATCCACATTGCACACCAATAGTGCACCGGAAACGCTGACGCGCCTGTTGAATATGGGTGTTCCCCCCTTCAATATAGCCTCTTCCGTTCAGCTAATCATCGCTCAGCGACTAGCCCGGCGTTTATGTGAACATTGTAAAAAACGATCGGATATTCCTGAAGAAGCCTTGCTGGATATTGGTTTTAAAGAAGATGAACTGAGTAAGTTAAAAGTATACGAAGCGGTTGGGTGCTCCAAATGTTCACAAGGCTATAAAGGCCGGGTGGGTATTTATGAAGCGATGCCTATTTCTGCGGCTATGGGCCGCATGGTCATGGATGGCGCTAACTCGCTGGATATTGCCGATCAGGCACAAAAAGAAGGTGTTAAAGACCTTCGCCAGTCAGGACTGGAAAAAGTACGCCAGGGTGTCACATCCATTACCGAGCTTGAACGGATAACAAAAGACTAGGCCAACACTCAAACAGTCAATACCAGCCTTTGATAAGCTTACCAGTTGTCCGCCGGTATAAAAATATCCGCCTTATTCATGTTAAATTGATCGTACTATAAATAAAAATAAGAGCTTCAGATGAGTAGTTCCAGCACCATACGTAATAAAAGTAGTGACTCCCTGGAAACCTATACTTGGGAAGGTGTTAACCGCAGTGGTGTAAAAATCAAAGGCGAAACACAGGCCAACAATGCCAATATGTTACGCGCCACACTACGTAAACAAGGCATCAACACAAAAAAGGTCGTTAAAAAACCAAAACCACTGTTTGCCCCCAAAATTCAGCCTGCGGACATTGCTCATTTTGCCCGCCAAATGACAACGATGCTAAACTCCGGCGTACCGATGGTACAGTCGCTGCACATGGTCGCTAGCGGTGGTGACAATACATCCATGCATTCTCTGATTAAAAAAATTGCTGAAAGCATCGAGGGTGGTACAGGTTTTGGTGCTTCATTGGCACAACACCCAAAATACTTTGATAAATTATTTGTCAGCCTGGTTAAAGCCGGTGAGCAAGCCGGTACACTAGAAACTATGTTGGATAAAGTAGCTACTTACAAAGAAAAAAGTGAAGCGCTGAAAAGTAAGATCAAGAAAGCCGTCATGTACCCCGTTATCGTTGTCCTGGCTGCTGTTGTTGTATCATCCATCATGCTGATCTGGGTTATTCCTCAGTTTAAAGAAGTGTTCAGCAGCTTCGGCGCCGATCTGCCTGCATTTACACTGTGGGTCATCAGCCTGTCAGAATGGCTACAGGAATATTGGTGGATGCCCCTTGTTGGTATGATTGGTGCGGGTTTTGCTTTTTCTACAGCCAAAAAGCGCTCTGTTGCCTTTGACAGATTTATGGATCGGGTCACACTGAAAATACCTATCATCGGTAATATCCTCAATATGGCGTCTATTGCACGCTTTTGTCGTACATTTGCCACCATGTTTGCAGCGGGCGTACCCGCAGTTGAAGCATTGGATTCTGTGGCGGGCAGTACCGGTAACTCAGTTTATTACGATGCTACCATGAGCATTAAGGAGGATGCCTCTCAGGGCATGCAAATCAATGTTGGCATGCAAACTACACAATTATTCCCCAATATGGTGGTACAAATGACCCGTATCGGAGAAGAATCCGGTCGTTTGGAAGAAATGTTAGCGCGTGCTGCTGATTATTATGAAGAACAGGTCGATGATCTGGTTGATACACTGGCCAAACAAATCGAGCCGTTAATTATGGCGGTACTGGGCGTGGTAGTGGGCGGATTAGTTATCGCTATGTACCTGCCAATATTTAAGCTTGGGGCCGTCGTTTAAGGACACACATGGAACTTATTTATTTACTCAGTACCAGCAACGTTTGGCTGCTGGTCACTGTCGGGCTTGTTTCACTGATGATTGGTAGTTTTCTAAACGTGATTATCAGCCGTTTACCCATCATGCTGGAACGCGAATGGAAACATGAATGCACAGAATTTTTGGGCAATACAAACGCTACTCCGGCGGATACCTCAACTTTCAATCTGGCAGTGCCCCGCTCGCAGTGCCCTAAGTGCGGGCATCAGATTACAGCGCTGGAAAACATTCCGGTACTTAGCTACCTGTATATCCGTGGAAAATGCTCAAACTGCAGAACGCCTATATCACTTCAGTACCCGTTAATCGAAATTACTACGGCACTGCTATCCATACTGATTGCAGCTAAATACGGTTTTACCAAAGAAACCTTAGCACTCTTATTCATGACATGGGCATTGATCACTTTATTCATGATTGATGCACAAACCATGTTGTTACCGGACAATATAGTCTTTCCCTTTCTTTGGCTGGGTATCCTGCTCAACCTGAACGGATTTTTCACCTCACTGGAAAGCAGCGTGATCGGTACAATGGTCGGCTACCTGATATTGTGGAGTTTATTTCACTTATTCAAGCTCGTCACCGGTAAAGAAGGTATGGGTTATGGTGACTTCAAATTGCTGGCTGCACTAGGTGCCTGGGGTGGCTGGGAAATCCTGCCCTTCGTGGTTTTCGCCTCATCTGCTTTTGGCGCAGTGTTTGGTATTACGGCGATGGCGCTAAAAGGCCAGAAAGAAAGCCAGCCCATGCCTTTCGGCCCCTGGCTGGCAATGGCGGGCTTTGTTGCTCTAGTGTGGCATAAAGAAGTTGTCGAATACACCCGCAACTTCCTGATGGTCTGAACCTTAAAGAGCAACAGTCCTTAACA
>CACVAV010000261.1 GCA_902727945.1 uncultured Thiotrichaceae bacterium
AGTATGACCAGCCGTCTTTCACTGGATGATTTTCAACAAATGAACAGCCGTTTATTTCAACGCTATGGCAAGCCGGTGAGCTTTAATAAAACAGCTCAACCGATGCGGAGCATGCGTGTTTTACCGAACGGCGGTAATCAGAGGGTCATGACCTTGTGGTATCCGGTGAAAACCACCAAAGACATGAGTGGTGCGCTGCGCCTCAAGCTTTCATTTGGTAACTCCCGCAACCCAAAGATTGTGAATTACGCCTTTATGAAGCAACGTTGATCAGGAAAAAGCAGCACTCCATTCAGACTGAAGTGCTGCCGCCACTACATCAGCTCAGATCAAAACGATCCAGATTCATCACTTTGCTCCATGCCGCCACAAAGTCATGGACAAACTTCTCCTGTGCATCCGCGCCGGCATAAACTTCAGCCAGTGCACGCAGTTGTGAATTGGAACCGAAGATCAGATCAATACGGGTACCTGTCCACTTAACATCACCGGTTGCGCGGTCAGTGCCCCGAAACACATCCTCTGCATCGGACTCCGCTTTCCAGGTCGTATTCATATCAAGCAGATTGACGAAGAAATCATTACTCAGAACGCCCGGACGATCAGTGAAAACACCGTGCTTAGTCTGCCCGTAGTTCGCATCCAACACACGCATACCACCGACTAATACGGTCATTTCAGGTGCACTCAGCGTCAATAACTGCGCCTTATCCACCAACAACTCCTCGGCTGACACACTGTACTGCCGCTTCTGATAGTTGCGGAAACCATCGGCCATCGGTTCCAGCACCTCAAATGCTTCAATATCCGTATTTTCCTGCGTGGCATCGGTACGACCCGCATCAAAAGGCACTGTGACAGCGTAACCGGCCTTCTCCGTGGCCTGCTCAACACCTACACAACCCGCTAACACAATCAGGTCAGCCAGTGAAATTTGCTTATCACCCGCTTGCGCAGCGTTAAAATCGCTCTGAATCTTCGTCAGCACGCCCAGCACCTTGGCTAACTGATCCGGCTGATTAACGGCCCAATCTTTCTGAGGCGCAAGACGTACACGCGCACCATTAGCGCCACCACGCATATCGGAACCACGGAAAGTAGACGCGGATGCCCAGGCGGTTGCCACCAGTTCACTCACCGTCAGGCCCGCATCAGCAATTACCCGCTTGAGCGAAGCCACATCTTCGTCATTCACCAACTCATGATCGACCTCAGGCACAGGGTCTTGCCATAACAGTTTTTCAGCAGGCACTTCCGGCCCCAGATAACGCGACACCGGCCCCATGTCACGGTGCGTCAGCTTAAACCAGGCACGTGCGAAGGCATCAGCAAACTCAGCCGGATTCTGGTGATACCGACGGGCAATCTTCTCGTAAGCAGGATCCATGCGCATCGCCATATCGGCGGTGGTCATCATGATATTCCGCTTTTGGGAAGCATCTTCAGCAGCGGGAGCCTGATTATTCTCTGTCACTTCCACAGGTGTCCACTGCTGTGCACCCGCCGGGCTTTTAGTCAGCTCCCATTCGTTACCAAACAACATATCCAGATAACTCATGTCCCACTGTGTCGGCGTCGGTGTCCATGCACCTTCGATACCACTACCAATCTGATCGCCACCCTTACCACTGGCATGACTACTGGCCCAGCCCAGGCCCTGCTGCTCAATACCTGCCGCCTCCGGATCAGGCCCGACCAACGCGGCATCACCCGCACCATGCGCCTTACCAAACGTGTGCCCACCACAAGTCAGTGCCACCGTCTCTTCATCATTCATCGCCATGCGAGCGAAGGTTTCACGAATATCGCGCGCGGACAGCAGCGGATCAGGGTCACCATTAGGCCCTTCCGGATTCACATAAATCAGTCCCATCTGCACAGCGGCCAGCGGATCTTCCAAATCCTCGCGCTCGCCGTTATAACGCTCATCATCCAGCCAGGTCTTTTCATTACCCCAGTAAATATCTTTTTCCGGCTCCCAAATATCTGCACGGCCACCGGCGAAACCAAAGGTCTCAAACCCCATGGATTCCAGCGCAACATTACCAGTCAGGATCATCAGGTCAGCCCACGACAGTTTATTGCCATACTTTTGCTTGACCGGCCACAACAAGCGGCGCGCCTTGTCCAGATTAACATTATCCGGCCAGCTGTTCAGCGGTGCAAAACGCTGGTTGCCAGTACCTGCGCCACCACGCCCGTCACCTGTGCGGTAGGTTCCTGCGCTGTGCCATGCCATGCGGATAAAAAACGGGCCGTAGTGGCCATAATCGGCTGGCCACCAGTCCTGAGAATCAGTCATCAGCGCGGTCAGATCTGCTTTCACTTCAGCCAGATCCAGGCTCTTGAACGCCTCGGCATAATCGAAGTCTTTACCCATCGGACTGGGTTTGGAGCCATGTTGATGCAGGATATCGAGATCCAGCTGGTTTGGCCACCAGTCACGGTTGGACGTACCGCTACCTGCGGCGTGGTTAAACGGACATTTACTTTCAGACATTCTCTCTCTCCTTAGTAGTCAAAGCACACTGCTTTCAAAGCTGACTATAGGCCTTGCCCCTCTGTAACCGCCAATTCATATTTTCGCTCATGACAAGCGACTATTCAGATTAACTAGATCAATTATCGAAAAACAATAGATTTAGAAGAATGATAAAACTATTGATTCAGTCGGTTTCGAGGGTTCCGATGACCTTAATTTCAGAATCAGCGGCTGCCGGATGCTGAATCACCACAATCTCACCTGATGAAGGAAAGACACCCGTCAATCCGGTGATAGTCACCTGATGCGTCACCAGCACTAATGGCTCACCTGGTGTTACCGTTTGCTCTGCTAACCATTCCTGCAAACCAGCCAAACGGCCCGGCCCAAGCGCCCGTTGTTGAAAAAATGAGTTCAGTAAGGGCTGTGGCGTCACCTCACCTACCGCCATCAATTCAGCAGTCTCCATACAACGGCACCATTGACTGGAAAACAACCGGGCCTCATCCATTCCGGCCGCTTTGAACAGATCCCCTATTCCCTTCGCCTGAGCGCGTCCCGTATCTGAAAGATTACGCTGTGTGCTGCAATCATTCAGATCAAAACTGGCGGGATCACCCCCACCGGGTGCTAATGCATGACGAATCAGCGCGACACCTTCACCACTGCGGAGTGCCTCCCAGATCAATTCATCGTTCTCTGCCGCACGGGCGGTGGGTAGCGCCAGCAATAGCAGCAGACTTATGCGCATAGACCAACGTTGGATAAGTGTAAAATAAGACATGTGCTTTTCTCCTTAATCAGTGATACCCGGTTCTCAGCAATCAAACCTTCAGTACGTGAGAACCCATGAACATGGTGAGTGACCAGTGTCACACCCGGACTTTTAGCATGTGCTGCAATCAACAGGTGAAGCGCATCCTGTACCTCAAGCTTTTCCAGCACAGACAGAGGATGTTCTTTCAGCACATAAATACAGATATTAGTACCCAACATGGTCATCAGGACAATTTCCCCGCCTATGGTGATGCATTATCACGTTCAGCCGGACAGTCATCACTGAAGACACTTGCTTCACAGAAAATTATGGCAACCTATAGCCTATAAACCCAGGTTTTTTAGCAAAATAAAAATTATGAACAGGCGCTTATACGCCAGGCATGCAAGTTACTGAACAATATGATTTAATGATTTTCTATAATCAGGCTCTCCTTTAGCTGATACATCAAAAAATAACTACCGAGCACTATACGCATGCCAGTCAAACAACTACTTAGCCGCTGTTCTCTGAGGAGCTTGATTGCCTATTCTTTGTTTATATTGCTGTATACACCCTGCTTTTTAACAAATGCATGCGCAAATGAAGAGCTGGTAAATAGCCCTCACTTTACCGCTGAAGAACAAGCATGGATGGCTGAGCACCCGGAGGTGTCTATTGTCTTTTTTACCGGTCTTCCTCCCTATCTTATGGAAGAAGATGGAAAGTACTCAGGCATTCTTGCGGATTATGTAAAACTGCTGTCTGAGCAAACAGGGATTAGCTTCCGTATACAGAGCCAGCCCTCATGGGGACAAGTACTGGAGACGGCCAATAGCCGAAAAGCAGATATTATCGGTAGCGTGCTTGCGAATAAAAATTTCACTTCACACTATAATTTCACATTATCGACCGGGTCTTCCAAATTCTTTGTATTCGGATCAAAATTAACTAACAAACGAATAGAGAGTGTCGCTGATTTGTCGGGTACACAGGTCGGATATATTGCTTCCAGTCGTCACCTTGAAAGCTATGCACAACAGAATAAAAATATAGAATTTATCCCTTTTCAAACCGCTGACGATATTCTCGATGCCGTCGCTAACGGAAAAATTGACTTCTTTCTCCGTACAGAATTTTCTCAGTTTCTTTTACAAAGAAAAGG
>CACVAV010000262.1 GCA_902727945.1 uncultured Thiotrichaceae bacterium
AGCGCATCTGGGCGTATAGCTGGGAACACATGGTCGATCATAAATACGGCGCATGGTTCCGGATTCTGACGCAGGATAACCAGAAATATGACGACCTCAAGTCACCCGCCGGTAAGACGGATTACCACACGATGGGTGCGTGTTATGAGGTCTTGCGCGGCGCGCCTTCACTATTGGTCTAAGGCTTTTTTAATCGCATCGGTAATTTCCGGCACGGTCATATCATGCGGCAATAGTTGAGCTAGTTTGCCATCTTTACCGATGACATAGGATTTTGACGTATGGTCAACCAGATAACCCATGGCTGATTTGCTGTCGGATTTGCTAAAGAATGCACCGTATTGTCTGGCGATTTTTTGCAGCTCCGGAATCGTGTTGGTAGCACCGATAAAATTGGGGTGGAAGTGTTCTGCGTATTTCGTCAGCTTTTCACCCTGATCCCGTTCCGGGTCAACACTGATAAAGATGCCTTGCACTTGCGCCACTTCAGCATCTGACAGGCGCTTCAGGCCGGTTCCCAGCATGGCCAGTGAAGTCGGGCAAACATCCGGGCATGAGGCATAACCGAAGTACATCAGCACTACTTTGCCTTCATAATCACTGAGTTTGATGGTTTTGTCTTCCGTCTGAAGCGTGAAGTCACCACCGAATGATTGGCCACTAATCGGCATGAGTTTTAGTTTTTGCGAATCGCCGGACAGGATGGTTTGGGCTATTACCAGCACGCTGCCTAATACGATCAGCGCGGTAAAAATCAAGGCGTATTTTTTCATAATATCTTTCGGTGGTTCGTGATGGGGGCAGTATACACCCGATTCACTGATCTAAATCGACAAGTTCGGGTGTTGGTAGTCGGAAAATACCGGTTTCTTTGTTAGCATGTGACTTTGGGTGTGATGTAGTAAAGAACCGTGAACAAAGATCGTGAAAATATTCTCAATATTTATCTGGCCGGATTAGAAGCTGTCAAAGGTGATAATGCGGTGTACCAGGCCTTGATGGCGCGTGGTGATTTGCCTGCCTGCCACGTGGTGGCGATTGGTAAAGCCGCCGAGGCGATGTATCAGGGCGCGAAGCGTTATCTGGATAATGACATCAACAGTGTTTTTATGATCAGTAAATTTGGTCATTATTCTGCTGAAGTGCTGGCTGATCCACAAGTAGTGGCATTAGAGGCCGCGCATCCGGTGCCGGGTGAGTCATCTTTGTTGGCGGGTCAGATGTTATTGGATCACCTGCAAAAATTACCCACTGGTGAGCCTTGTTTGTTCCTGATTTCCGGTGGCACCTCCAGTGTGTGCGAGGTGTTGGGTGAGGGTTGGACACTGGAACAGTTGCAGGCGCTGACTCAGGAATTGCTGAGTGATGGGTATGGCATTAATGAAATGAATGCGATTCGCCAGCGTATCTCGTCTATTAAAGGCGGCAAGCTTTGGAAGTATATCGGTGAACGTCCGGTCTGGGCGTTGCTGATTTCTGATGTGGAGGGTGATGCACCGACCAGTATTGGCTCCGGTTTGTTATTCCCGCCTGACGAAGATCGTTTGCCTGAGGCGCTGGCTGAAAAATGGCAGGATCGTTTGCCTGTGTTTGAAACGCCATCTGTGCCGGATAATTTCCAGTGGGAGATAGTGGCCAGTAATCAGATTGCCTTGGCAGCTATGCAAGTGAAAGCCACTGAGTTGGATTATAAATCTGAAATTGTGCCGCGCTTTGTGAGTGGCCCTGCTGTGCATGCGGCTAATGTGTGTATCGCTGAATTGCAGGATACTGACGTGGATATGCTGTTATGGGGTGGTGAAACCACGGTGAAGTTACCGGAGCAACCGGGGCGGGGTGGGCGTAATCAGCATTTTGCGTTAGCGGTGGCACTGGAAATTGAAAATAAGCCGATAATGATGCTGGCGGCGGGCACGGATGGCAGCGATGGTTTGTCTGAAGATGCGGGGGCGCTGGTGAATGGTAAAACCTGCACTAAAGGCCGCGCTGTGGATAAACGACCGGAAGACAGCTTGCAACGGGCAGACTCGGGCAATTTTCTGGAGGCCTGTGGTGATCTGATTTATACCGGCCCGACCGGCACCAATGTGATGGATGTAGTGATTGGCCTGAAGCAGAAGGCCTGAGCCAATGTCCCGTCAGCCGTGTAGTATTTATGATGCCGCACAGGACTGTCTGATGCAGTCCGATGTGGAAACCAAGCTGCGTGATACGCAACAATTACACATGGATTGGCAGTCAGGAAAGTTGTCCCGTCAGGCTGATGCCCGGCCGGTGCAAGCCATTCCTGCACCCGGTCGCCCCGCCAAACCTGAATTAGTACATCCCAGAAAAGTTAAGCAGCGCAAACTGACCTCACCCGCTGGTCGTATGGCGCTGTTACATGCTGTGGCACACATTGAATTCAATGCGATTAATCTGGCATTGGATGCTGCTTACCGCTTCCGGGATATGCCGGACGAATACTACGGTGACTGGTTGAAAGTGGCGGCTGAAGAGGCTTATCACTTTGGCCTGATGCGGGATCGTATGGCGTTGTTGGACGGCGCTTATGGTGATATGCCAGCGCATAATGGTTTGTGGGAACAAGCCTGTAAGACGGATTATGATGTCCTGGTGCGTATGGCGCTGGTGCCACGAGTGTTAGAGGCGCGTGGCTTGGATGTCACGCCGCCGATGATTGAAAAACTGCGTATTGTGGGTGATGATCAAACCATTGCTGTGCTGGAAATTATCCTGCGGGATGAGATCGGCCATGTGCAAATTGGTTCGCATTGGTATCGGTATTGCTGTGAGCTGGAAGGCTTGGAGCCGGAAGCACATTTCCGGACTTTGTTGCGGGAGGTGATGAAAGCACCGTTGCGCGGGCCGTTTTATGAAGAGGGACGTTTGCTGGCGGGGTTTAGTGCTGAGGAAATGGAACAGCTTCGCTTGCTGGAAGAAAATTGGGTGGCGGAGATTACGACCTGACTGGCCTGATTAGCTTGAGTTGATGCAGGGGAGTTGAGTCACTCCCCTGAAGCTATAGCAAATAAGCGATATTAACCTACTACTTAACCATTTTCAGGCCATAGGCCATGCCTCTCAGCGAGACAGGCAGCAGTGTAGGTTCTTTCGCGCCACGCTTGCGGTAAGCAATCAGTGCCTGTTGGCCCTTGCTGAACTGCTGAGTCAGCGGGTTATCCAGTGTGAATCCGGCGCGGCAGCCGCGCTGATCACATTTACCTTTAAAACCCACTGGCTTGTACTTGTCTACTTTCAGCTGGATGCCCTGGTTAATGTCGACATCTTTTGGCAGCTCGAAAATAGCTGTCGGGAAGGGCTTGCCTTTTCCATAACCAACCACGGTGACCATGATGGGTTGTTGTTGGTTTTTTGCCGATAAAACCTGTTGCAGGTAACAAACCTGTGTGTTGTTGGCAGTTTCGCACTGTACACCCCAGTTACCAAATTTTTGACCTTGTTTTGCACCTGCTGCCTGTACCAAGCCTAAAGGCAGTGTCATCGCGGCCACAACCATGGCCTGTTTCCATTTTGATAACATAAAAGTCTCCATCAATAAAGTTTCATTGTATTCATACACATGAAAAAATCCGAAAAATTAGCCAAGGGTTGTCCCCCTAACTGTTTAGTGTGGATTATTTCCAATAGAATGTGCCTCTGCAAATTAGCATACTAGTATACAACAAGCATTGTTGTTGATATTCGTTATAGCGTATACAAATTTTGCGGTATATTTTATAAAATGATAGACAGCATTAAGCGCGTTTGAGTTCAAAAGGATAGGGCATGACAGATTTGAAGCAGGAAGTTGAACAACTAAAGCAGGAAAAACAAGCGCTGTTGGATGAAATTAGCCGGATGAAGGCTAACGCGAAAAAAGCTGTAAAACGTCGTCGTATAGAGCAGAATCTCAAGCCTTATCAGGCTGAGTTAATCCAACTACAGAGGTATCTGGAAAAATCAGGTCGGCGAATGATTATTCTGTTTGAAGGCCGGGATGCGTCTGGTAAGGGCGGGACGATTCGCCGTGTCACCCGCTATATGAATGAGAAGCACTATCGGGTAGTTGCTTTGGGTAAGCCTACTGAGAACCAGAAGAGTCAGTGGTTTTTCCAGAAATATGTCCGTGAATTTCCGCGTGGCGGTGAAATGGTGCTGTTCGACCGTAGTTGGTATAACCGCGCGATGGTGGAGCCGGTGTTTGGTTTTTGTACTGAGGATGAGTATAAAAATTTCATGAAAGGTGTGACGGGTTTTGAAAAAGATCTGGTACGTCAGGGCACCATTCTGATTAAACTTTATTTCAGTGTTACCCGTGAAGAACAGGCCCACCGCTTTAAGCGTCGTAAAGATGATCCGTTACGTCAGTGGAA
>CACVAV010000263.1 GCA_902727945.1 uncultured Thiotrichaceae bacterium
TATCGTACTTACAGATAATGACAACATTAAGCTTGTCGGCAAACGCTTTATGAACGCCGGTGAATTGATAAATGCGTGTACGCACCGCTCCCTTCACCTCACTGGATTTGAGGTGGCGTTGTGGTAAGTTTTTATAATCTACCCGCTCGCCCTACTTAGGGCGGCAACCCCGACCGGCATAGACGCCCTCCCACTCAAAGTGTAACGCTGAATTGTTGCGCAGCCTGGAAATGAGGTGCAAACCTACTGACCGGGTCATTTGCACAGCGGCATTATTACCGAATGCACCGTCATACACGAAGTAGACCGGTTCCAGGGTGTCGCCCAACAAGGTCAATAGCCGCCTGAGCATCGCTTTTACCCGGGTCATCTCATCATTGAGCTTCACGTTACGCTGGTTTTTATTCTTTGAGCCTTTCGGACGACCTCTTCCACGCTGGGGTGGTTGACCTGCCGGGGATTTTTGTTTGACCGGCTTTTTCTTTAGTGCTGGCGGTTTGGGGGCTATTTGTTCGAGAAGCACCGGCCAGGAGCGCCGCTGATTCACATCAATAAGCGACAGGGTCTGGAAAGCAATGCCGGGAACAGCACGCGCATAAATTGAGGAGAAGAAACGCCCCGGACCAAACGTTTGTTGGCCTGATTTAGTCACCGTAGTGGCATCACCGGCAATCAGAATAACGCCCGAAGACGCTGTTAGCCGGGGTTTTATCAGCGTCCAATGGAGTGTTTCCCAGTTAAGCTTACTGAGGAAAAACCGCTGGATAGTCCGGTAACTACCTCCCCGACGCGTCCAGCGACTGATGCCTGACATCGTCACCCGACCCTGCATCATTAACAGGGCTTCACTGATAATCGTCAGCTGACGAAACAGTGAAGCACTCAAAAGAGGCTGAAGGCAAAGTAATACTGTGGTAATTTTGGACATGAGCAGTTGGCTTGAGGGCTGTGTGGTGTAAGGATTGCACAGCCTAACAACTGCTCACTTATTCCTCATATCTTGCCGCTAATTGGCGAAGGTATTGGATGAAGAATAATATTATTGCCGGTTTGGAAGATCGCCAGATTAAATATCTGGGGGAAACCTGGGCCGGGAAAGCGCATGATAAAAAGATGGCTGATGAGGAGGGCGTGAAACTCCCTGAAGGCTACGAAGTCTACCGTGACCTTGGCTTCCAGGGGCATGACATGGGCGAAGGGTTAATGGTGATGGAGCCTAAAAAGAAGCCTCGTGGCGGTAAACTGATGCCATTGGATAAAGCGGCCAATCAGGATATATCCAAGGTACGCGTGATTGTTGAGCATGTTATCAGTGGAGCCAAGCGATGCCGCTGTGTAAAAGATGTGTTCAGAAATTGGCGGGCAGAATTTAGTGATTTGACGATGGAATTAGCCTGCGGACTTCATAATTTACGTAGCGACTTTCGCATCAAAAATTATTAGTCTGGCATTAATTCTAATTTTGGAATAATGTCTATTCACGGCTGTCCATAAAAAATTTGCTGATCCACTCAATGTCGTGGTGATACTGAAGTTCGATGAGAAAACCGGTAAAACCGCACGAATCATTCTGTTCTCCACTGACCTGGAACTGGATGCAGAAAACCTGGTGAAATACTACCGGCTACGCTTCCAGATTGAATTTAACTTTCGCGCTGCGAAACAGCACTGGGGGCTGGAAGATTTTATGGTGACTCAGCAGCAAGCTGTCAGTAATGCGGCTAATTTATCCCTGTTCATGGTCAACCTATCACAGACCCTGATGATGCAAACCGGTGAAACCAGTGTGTTGGATCTCAAAGCCCGCCATCATGGGCTGCGCTACGCGTAGGAGGCATTTAAAATACTTCCGCAAAACGCCGATGTGATTATTTTTGAGGACTGGATCAGGAAGATGCCCGTCCTCGGAAAGATTCACAACCGATCAATGGCAGCTTAGTTAGTGGCGAAGGTATTGTAATGGTATTATGGCTAATAACTTCATCTGAATTTCCTCTTGAGCAGATGACGTCTTGACTGATAACCCCAAAGCGCCAGCGTAAAGAAGAGTATCAGACAAGCTACTACGATACTTAAACTCACCCATGTCATCTTGCTATACAGCGCAAACCGGATCAGTTCAACGCCATGACTAAACGGATTGAATTCCACGACTTTAGCCAGCCAGGGTGCATTTTCCTGCATTTGCCACAGGGGATAAAGTGCCGTCGAAGCAAAAAACATCGGGAAAATGACAAAATTCATCACGCCTGCAAAGTTCTGCAATTTAGTGATTAGCGTCGAAAGCGCCAGTCCCAGCGCACCTAACATCAGGGCTGTTAGAAAAATAGCCGGAGTCGCCAGAATATAGCCCAGCGGCTCTACCTGTATACCGACAAAGAACGCTATTAACAGAAACACCCACACCTGCAATAAACCCACTGAAGCACTGGCAATGAGTTTTGATAGCAGCATCCACTGGCGTGATATAGGAGCGACCAACAAGAGCTTCATGGAACCCATTTCTCGGTCATAAACAATACTCAGCGCGGACTGCATACCATTGAACAGGACGATAATGCCGCAGAGTCCG
Source organism: uncultured Thiotrichaceae bacterium (assembly GCA_902727945.1). GTDB lineage: Bacteria > Pseudomonadota > Gammaproteobacteria > Thiotrichales > Thiotrichaceae > Thiolinea. The sequence continues at coordinate 2,573 of CACVAV010000263.1, forward strand.
GGCACAATATAGGTTTCGTAACGGATGTATGTGTCATAAGGCGGGTAGATTGCCAGTCCCAAAGCTGCACGAAATCCGGCCCCAAAGATCAGCAACCAGACTAGTGGGCGAACCAGTGCTGCAATAAAGCGCTCACGCTGATGTAAAAACCGCAGTAGTTCCCGCCAGATAATGGCACGCATCGCACTCATAACTGTAACAACGCTTCTTTAGCGACAAATTTGGATTTGATGCCTTGAGCACCGCCCAGTTCAGCAAAAGTGCCTTGCTCTTTTATCCGGCCTTTTTCCAATAAAATCACCTGGTCGTGTTCCTCGATTTCATCCAGTAAATGTGTAATCCAAACGACATTGACGCCTTGTTTAGCCAACGCATGAACCTGATTAGAAATCTCCTGCCGGATGGTGGGATCAAGCCCGCTGGTAGGCTCATCCAGAATGAGGATTTCCGGATTAGGTAGCAGCGCCCTCACAATTTCTAAACGTCGCCGATGCCCGCCATTGAGACTGGCAGCCTTCTCAGAGCGTTGCTGCCAAAGGCCAAATTCCTTCAGCAATACTTCAACCCGTGGCTGGTAATTTTTAAGTCCAAACAGACCGGCAAAGTAACGAATGTTTTGCTGCACAGATAGCTCAGGATCCAGGGTGTTTTCCTGAAACACAAAACCCATGTTGGCGGTGTGCCGCTGCAGGCGATCATGTGCGTTCACATCCCCGATCATTATCTTGCCCTGATCGGAAACCAGTATCCCGGCTATCAGGTTAAAAATGGTGGACTTCCCTGCGCCATTAGCACCCAGTAGTGCAGTAAAACCTTCGCCCTTAATGCTCAGCGAAAAATTTTCCAGTACTGTTTTCTTGCCGTAAGAAAAATTGACGTTCTCAAGAACAATGTCTGTCACTATTTAATCTCAACCTCAAGCTTTTGGCTCTCTCCGGTGCTGCCGGGAATGTGGATGGTATACCTGCCGGGTTTAACTGCGATAAAGCCGATTTCCATCGTTCCGGCATCATCAAATTCGATGGACTCAACACCATAAGGGCGAATTTCCAGACCTTCGATGACGATCTCATCAATCCATACTGCTCGTGAGAAGGCTGAAATGTCCAGCCCGATTTCACCGGAGCCATCTGCTGTGATTTCTACCTCGTAATAGGTGCCGGATTTTAATTCCCAGGGGCCGCCTAGTGGTTCGCCGACGGATAGGATAACTTCGGGCAGGTCTACTTTGTTGGAGCCGGATAGCAGGCCTGCCATGCCTAGTTTATTGTCGTCATCATCGGCTAGGGTCAGATTTGTAAATAGTAGGCAGGTTGCCAGTAGTAGTGCTTTTTTCATATTGCTCTCCTAATTATTGGTTGGCCGGGCAGCAATTCCCCAAGGAAACCGCCCTACCTTAATCGCCTTAACAGCCTCCAGCTTTTCTAAATCAATCACACTCACATCACCCGACACGCCATTAGTGGTGAACAAATGTTTGTAGTCCGGTGAAAAGGCCATGTGCCACACCCGCTTACCCACCAGAATATATTTCAACACTTCGTAGGTTTTGGTATCCACCACAGCGATATGATTGGCAGGCCCCAGCGCAACAAAAGCCAGGCTATTATCCTTATTAAGCTCCACGCCCACCGGTTGAATTTTATCACGATGCACTCCCGCAATTTCAAAACTGATCTTGGTGATTTCGCTCTGATCTTCAGTATTGAAAACGGTCACTGTCCCGCCAATTTCAGCGCTGACCCAAAGGCGTTTGCCGTCCTCAGTATATTCAGCGTGCCGGGGGC
>CACVAV010000264.1 GCA_902727945.1 uncultured Thiotrichaceae bacterium
ATGATAAAACGTTATTCATTGATTGCGCTGATTATTTCCTTTATTTTCATCGCTGTTTTTTACTGGTGGTTCCAGGGCGATCTGGTTTTAACCGGTTTATATGCACTGCTGAGTGCTTTGGCTGTATTTTCTGTGCCTTTGGTGTATCGCTTTGCCGGTTTTTCACTGGCAGATGATATGTTGTGGCTGCGTGAGCGCGAGACACGGGAACACGCAGAGTTAACACAGCGCATTATCCAACTGAAATCAGAGCTTGAGTCGCTGAATTTAGCAGAAGGTTCGCGGCAGGCTAATGTGTTGACCGGGATTATTGATGATTACCATGCCGTCGTTGAGACCCGTTTCTTTGGTAAAAAGAACAGCCCGCTGACTTATCTCGGAGCAGCCCGTACCGTACAAAAGCACGCCGTGCAGAATCTCGCTGATATGGTGGCCATTGGCCACAGTATGTCCGGTATTTCACGTAATCAGCGCGACCCCGCTATGATCAGCAATACCCGTCAGCAAAATAGGTTGGATAAACAAACCGGTCTTTATGATGAGCAGGAAAAGCGTCTTAGTGAGCTGCGTGAAGAAAATAACCAATTATTTGATGCACTAACAGAAACCGCAGTTGAAGTAGCCAATATCCGTTCGTTCAGCCAGTTCGACCGCACTGATACTTTCGCGCGCTTATTGGCGCTAGCACAGGTCGCCAGCGATTCAGGAAAATAATAACAGTTAAGAATGTGAGGCTTAGCTATGCTTAATAATATGTTTACACACCACAAATACTCAAATGGAAAATTAGCCGGATTATCCGTACTTAGCGCTGCTTTCGTATTGATGGCCGGTTTGTCAGGTTGCGGCTCTACAATAGATAGTCAGGAAAGTGCCGAAGCTAATATCAAAAAATTAGTCGAAAATGACGTTCAGCCCACTTTCCAGGAAAATCAGGTGCGGGCGAATATTCAGTTAACCAAGACTAATCTACTGTCTATGCTGCCGGATCTGGCGGAATATCCTGTTTCACTGAATGCACGTGATGATGCCCGTACTGAGGCTGTTGAGATTTTCACGTCCTCAGAAAAAGCCGGGCAGGGCAGAGATGGAGATGGCTTTTACCTTAAAGTGGCTGAACTGTTTAATCAAAAGCGCATGACGATTGGTAATGGTAAACAGGCCAAAGTGTCAATTCGTAAGATTGATTCCGGTCTGGGGGCGCAATTCATGTTGGCCAGACGTTATACGCCGGATGCTTATTCGCCGAGTAATACGCTCTGGGGTGAGATGCTGAATGCGAATGGTGTCAGAATGGATATCATTGCGGAGGTGACGGCGCCGAATACAACCGGCATTATTGTTAAAAAAGCCAAGGTGGATCAGATTACCACTGATGGCAAGCTGGATATTTCAAAGTTACTGACCAATGTGAGCAGTAGTCAGTTTGCCATGGGTTATACCAATCCGTATCAATCGAGTACGGGCCTGAACTTCCTGTTGACGGTGTTGAATGCGTTTGCGCAGGGTGATGAATCTCAGATGTTATCACCGGATGTGGCGAGTGCCTTCGAGGCATTTCAGGCAGGTGTGCCATTTGTAGCGCAAAATACTATCCAGATGCGTGATGCTGCGATGGGTAGTGGTGTGCTGGATGCTTTAGTGATGGAATACCAGTCCTGGGTGAATGTCACCGGAATGGATGATTATCAGTTTATTCCGTTTGGCGTGCGTCACGATAGCCCATTGTATGCGACACCGGAGGCTGATCCGGCTGAGCGCGAAGTGCTGGCGCTGTTTGCTGAGTTCGTAAAATCACAGCAAAGTATGGCAGAAAAGTTTGGTTTTGGTCGTAGTGGTGACGCGACTAATGATTACAAAAATGCTTATGCATTGAAAGATGGCTCGCTGATTGGTCAGGCACAGAAACTTTGGAAGCAGAAAAAATCAGGCGGGCGGCCTGTAGCTGCGGTATTTGTGGCGGATGTATCAGGTTCAATGGAAGGTGTGAGGATTAAAAACCTGAAAAAAGCGTTGATTGAATCAGCAGATTTGATTAGCTCCGGCAATGCTATCGGGCTGGTGAGCTACAGTGACCGGGTGAATGTTGATCTGTTTATTCGTACGTTTGATGTGCAGCAAAAAGCTTTGTTTAGCGGTGCAGTGGGTCGGTTAGCGACGGGTGGTAAGACGGCCACCAATGATGCTGTCCTGGTGGCGGCTAATATGTTGGCTGAGTATGGGCGGGAGCATCCCGATCATAAAAAGGTCATCTTTCTGTTATCTGACGGCGAAACTAACCGTGGGCTTGACTTTGGGGATGTGTCAAAGTCATTGGAATTTTCTGGTATTCCGGTGCATTCCATTGCTTATGAGTTGAAGTCAGAGCACCTCAGGGCGCTGGCAGCGCTGGCCGAAGGCGCGTATATCGAATCCAGCGCCGGATCAGCTTCCTATCGTATCGGTAATTTGCTGAATTCGGAGATGTAAGGATGAAAATGATCAAGGTATTCGCAGTGTTTCTGGTGATCCATCTGGCTGGCTGGGTTGCTGCGCACCTGTATCTTGGTCAGCATCCAAAAGAGGTATTGCTGGTGGTTGATACCTCTTATTCGATGAAGCCTAAATTTACTGAGATTGAACGGTGGATTGAAGATTACTCGGATAGCTCACGTTATCAGGCCATTCGGGTAGGCACAGATAAAGCGATGTTGGGTAGGCTTGATGAGCTAAAATCGCGCTCGGTTATTTTTCGTACGGCATTCGGGCGAATTACGGAGGGCAGCTTTAATCAGTACCAGGCTATCAAAGCTGATGAGAAAATTTTGTTATCGGATGGTGTAATAAAGCCTGATGGCTGGAAAGTCATTGTGTTTTAGTGTGTGGATGCTGCTATCATTTAACGCCTAAATGCTTACTTTCCCCATTAAATTTTGATCACTCTATGAAAGTTACACAAATATTACTCGCCTTGTTGAGCTTGCTTGCGCTCCTGTTGTTTATTCGTTTATGGACGGGTGTAGGAAGTTTTCCCGGAATCTGGGAGTTGGAAGATCAGATCGCACAACAAAAAAATTCAAATGAAGAGCAGCTGCAGCTTAATACTCAGCTTCAGTCTGATGTTACCGAGCTTGGGGAAAACGATGAAGCCATTGAAAGTCATGCCCGCAGCGAATTGGGAATGATCAAGAAAAATGAAACGTTTTACCAGGTGATTATGCAGGAAGATAAGCAGGAATTACTGATAGTTGCGCCGGAACCGGGTGAAGGCGGAAAAACAGTTGAGTAGATCTGTTTGGGTGTTAATACCTGCCGCTGGTGTGGGGCGGCGTATGCAGCTTGATTGCCCCAAGCAATACCTGCAAATACACGATAAAACGGTACTTGAGCATACTATTGATGTATTCCTTGGTAACGCTGTGATCGATGGCATTGTGGTGGTGACCGGTGCGGAGGATGAATATTGGCCGGTAGTGGCTGAAAAATTACAAGGCTTTCCTGTTTTTCAGGCAGTTGGTGGTAACGAGCGGGCAGATTCTGTACTGAAGGGTTTGCGTTTTTTGGCGGGAAAAGGTGTGCCTGAGGATGCTGTTATCCTGGTGCATGATGCAGCACGACCTTGTCTGTCCCGGAGTGACCTGCACTTATTATTAGCTGCCATTGATGAGCATGCTGATAGTGGGGCCATTCTTGCGGTGCCGGTGCGCGATACCATGAAACGCGCTAAGTCCGGACAAACACCGCCTTTGATTCTGCATACCGAAACCCGGGAACATTTATGGCATGCGCTGACACCGCAAATGGCAGGTTTGGGTGTGTTGCAAAAGGCGTTGGAAAAGTGTTTGGCGGAAGGGGTCACTATTACTGATGAAGCTTCTGCGCTGGAATATGTGGGCTTAAGCCCGCGTTTGCTGGAGGGCGATAGCAGTAATATTAAAATAACCCGCCCGGCTGACCTGGGTCTGGCAGAATTTTTCCTGCAACGGCACTTATCTGAAGAGGAAGCGTAATGCGTATTGGCCATGGTTTTGATGTACATGCGTTTACATCGGGTGATTACATTGTATTAGGTGGTGTAAAAATCAGCCATACCCATGCATTTAAAGCGCACTCTGATGGTGATGTATTGTTGCATGCGGTTTGTGATGCACTATTGGGTGCTGTAGCGTTGGGTGATATTGGTCAGCATTTTCCGGACACCTCAGCAGAATTTGAAAATATTGATAGTCGCCAGCTGTTACGGCATGTCTATGGTTTGGTAAAAGGACGCGGTTATGTAGTGGGTAATCTGGATTGTACGGTGATTGCACAAGCTCCCAGGCTGGCTCCGCATATTCCGGCAATGCGAGTGCAGATAGC
>CACVAV010000265.1 GCA_902727945.1 uncultured Thiotrichaceae bacterium
ATGTTGTAAAAGTCCCGGTTTTTCAGTGTATGTAATCACACATCAGGCTGAGTGTAAGGCGGCTGCGTATGATAACGACTGACTCCAAACCGACCTATCAGTAAGCGGTGCCGGACATACAAGCTGCAATGCATATGGTCGACTATAAACGCCCCAAAAATACCTCAATATCCTCAAAACTGTCATTTAAAAATCGCAGTGGTGCCGCAAGGCTACCAATGATTTTTGTATGATCCACACCAGGGTATAAGCGGGTAGTAACAGTGTTGTCATTTTTTTTCAGCGCAGCGCTAAACCTTTTGGTATGAAGCGGCAGAACACGTGTGTCATCCAAACCATGCAGCAATAAGGTGGGTGGCATGCCCGGATGTACATTCAAAATAGGTTTGGTACGCTGTGCGGTTACGGTGTTAAAGACAGGAAGTACTTCAGGGTCATTTACCGGCAAGTCATAGGGGCCGGCGATAGCAATCAGGCCTGTTAACTGTGCTTTGATTCGTCGCTGATTTAAGTAGCGTGGGTCAGTCGCCAATAAAGCAGCGGTATGAGCACCGGCAGAGTGCCCCATGAGCACATATTCCTTGAAAGGTTTGGGCAGACCGGTGTTAGTTTGCTGCTCAACAAAGCTGATGGCATCAGCTACGTCATCGATAAAGGCCGGAAATTGAACCTCCGGGAAATGGCGATAATCGGGAACGATCACCGGATGCCCCAAACTGGTTAGCGCTTGCGCAACAAAGACAAAGTTGGCTTTACTGCCGGTTCGCCAAGCGCCACCGTAGATAAATACAATCGGTACTTTAGACGTACTGGTCTTGGGGAGATAAAGGTCTAAAGCCTGTTGTTTGTGACTGCCATAGCTAAATTCTTGTTTGGTGTAACCATCTGATGGCACCAGCAGGTTGATGGCGGTGGTTGGGCTGACGACAGCACAACCTGCGATGGTTGTTAATAACACGCCTGTGCAGATTAGAAATAATGTAATTATTTTGTTTTGTATTTTCATTGGAAAGCCCTATGTTCTGATGCATTTTTTACGTAGCTTGACAGTAATAACTAAAAGGAAGTAACGCCCGCCATAGAATACTCAAAGGAAGCAATAAAAAGGAAGCGTATCCTGCCACACCTTGACATTAGTAGTGGCACTCATATCAAACCACCACCTCTACCGACAGCCCGCCAAAACGCTGTGAATGTCCGAACTTCAGCTGCCCGTCATACAATTTGATAATATCCTTGCAGATCGCTAATCCCAGCCCATAACCTTCGACTGACTCATCCAGCCGGGTACCGCGCTCAGTCATCTGCTGCAACTCCGTCTCAGTACATCCCGGCCCGTCATCTTCAATAACTATCCGGTGGCGTTGTCCATCCGGTTCGATGCGGCAGGATACGCGCCGATCCGCCCATTTACAGGCGTTATCCAGCAAATTGCCTAACAATTCCAGCATATCCTCACGGTCACCAAAACGCTCAGTGCCTGCCGCAATGTCCAGCTGTATATAATCCACCGGCTTGCGATGCACCCGTGCCAACACCTCAGTCAGCACTGGTAAATCTTCCTGCGCTGAGAAACGCTGCGTGGTATTTCCAAGTCCCGCCATACGCGCCCGTTTCAACTCCCGTTGCGTCAGTTGCCTGACACGTTCAGCCTGTTGCATAGCGCGTTGTTTCGCTGGACTATCCGCTTGCTGATCCAGCTCCTGTATTAATAAATTTAACGGCCCTTTTAGTGCATGCGCCAGATTACCCAGCGAATTGCGCGAACGTTCCAGTCGTTCCTCCATCAGTTGCAGCACATGATTAAACTCATGAATAATCGGATGAATTTCTACAGGTACCTGTTCACTCAGGGTTTTAATATGACCCGCCTCCAGCTCCCTTACTTCAGCGCGAATACGGTCAAGCCGCCGGAAAGTACGACGAATTACTATACCCTGTACCACCAGAATCAGCACTACACCGCACCCAGCCAGAATCGGAAATAACCAGGTAAAACGTCGGGGCGGCCGGGCTTCAGATTTTCCGGATTTGTGCACCGAAAATGGCGTGCAGGCTGTCAACTGCTGTTCCGTCACACACGTCTCAGGCAGCGTAACGGTATTACTCTGATTCGGTAGCTGGCGAGGCATCAGACTACCAGTCAGCCAGATACCCAACATCACCCCAACCAGAATAATAGCCAGATTGCGTTGTAGTTCGCGCTCCAGTGATTTCATGGTAATGGTTTTTTCGCGGGGTCAGGAAAGATATAGCCCTGGCCGCGACGGGTCAGAATGCGCTCATCGCCCAGCTTGCGGCGCAAATGGCGCACATACACTTCGATCACATTACTGTCACGATCAGAATCACCGTCATAAACATGTTCGGTGAGACGTGACTTACTCAGAATTCTATCGGGATGCAGCATGAAATAGCGCAACAAGCGAAATTCGGTACCAGTCAGCTCATGGCGCTGATTATTTTCAGTAACAACCTGCTGATGTTCTTCATCCAGCGTCAGCCCGCAGCAATACAGTTGTTGACCTGTGCTGCTGGCTTGATGAAAGCGCCGGATCAGGGCCTGTAGCCGTGCCAACAACTCTTCAAAATGGAAAGGCTTGCCGAGATAATCATCTGCTCCGGCTTTAAAGCCATCTACCCGTTCATGCCATGCATCCCGCGCAGTCAGCACAATCACGGGAAGTGTATTACTGCGTTGCCGCCAGTTATGCAAGACCTCCAGGCCATTACGTTGTGGCAGGCCGAGATCAAGAATTACAGCCTCGTAGTCAATTTCATTTCCCAGAAACTCGGCATCAACACCGTTATCTGCGACATCGACCACGAAACCTGCCTGCCTGAGACGGGTATGCAGGTTGTCACTCAGTTCTTTATCATCCTCAACCAATAACAACCGCATACCACCCTCTTTAATTTTTATTGATTCATACCACGGCCCTGGCCTTTACCCTGACCACCCTGTCCGCGTCCCTGACCAGCGCCATTACCCCGTTCACGCGGGCTATTGATGATCGCATCCACTTCGGTCTGTGGCATAACCTGTGCAACATAGCCGACACCCTGGTGCTGAATCTGGCCCACAAAGGCGCGCAGATGATTACGTGAAGCGCGCATCAGATTATTGTACACATTGGTCACATTGGCTTGTGTGCTATTTGCGACAGCCTGCTGCAAATCCATAATATCAGTTTCTTCAACCAGTGCGCCCACCTGTAATGCATCCATACGCGAAACCTGGCCCTTTACTAATAACTGCTGATACAGATTGTCCAGCTCCGGAGTGATAAATACACCGGTCGTATCATCCGTTAGCGGATCAGTAATACCGTAAGTCTGCAACAGACTCTTGATGCGATCCGTATGTTTTTGTTCAGCAGCAGAGATATTATTGAAAATGGGTAACTGCCATTGTTTATACAAAGTATCGTAAACATCGCGTGCCAGTTTTTCTTCTTCACGCATGAACAGCATGACTTCAACTTCTGTGGAACTCAATGCCGCATTTGCATTATTGTAATAGCCGTTCCCTGCGGCGGAAGCTGTGTGCAAAGCAGTGGTGCCAATAGTTATGGCAACCAGAGTCGTGATCAGTGTGGTTTTCAGTTTCATAGGATTATCCTCTTCATATTTTTTATTAATAAGTCATTGGGTTGCTGTGGAAGTCGCAAGTCACAGACTTCCATGCTTGCGTGATGTCGTTGCTACATGGTCGTTAGTCACATTGTTCCTGCGCACTGTCGGCGATCAGATCCACTTCATTCTGGCTCAATAACTGCGCCTGATAAGTGATCCCGTCCATTTCAATTTGTTTGACAAAAGCGCGCAGATGATTACGTGAACCACATAACAAACGTGAATAAGTTTCGATAACAGGAAGCGGATTACTACCGTTCAGCGCTTCCAGCACGGCATTGTTCAGGTCATCAAGGTCAAATTCCTCGATATAAGCACCGACCTGCAGGCCTTCTTCCGGAGATGACTCGCCACGTGCCAATAGCTGCTGATACAGAGCCAGAATATCCGGGTCATTAAACGCACCGATGTCATCACTGATAATCGGATCGTTCAAACCATAACCATCCAGCAATACTTTTACGGCATCCATGTGCTTCTGCTCAGATTTGGTGGCAATATTCTGAAAAGTCTTTTTCTGCCATTTGTCATACAGGCTCAGGTAAACATCTCTTGCCAATTTTTCCTCTTCACGTACGAACAACAAGGTGTCCATTTCTGCAAGGGTCAGGCTTTGAAAATCATCGGTTTCAAAAACCAGCGGTGTGCTCAGGTCTTCACCACCAACAGACACGCCGTCAGA
>CACVAV010000266.1:0-8809 GCA_902727945.1 uncultured Thiotrichaceae bacterium
TACTGCTGGCGTTCCTGCCCCAGATCAATGCGCAAGTTAAAATCACCATATTCTGCAGTTTGGTAAAAAGCTGCGAAATCTATACTTGCACGATGACTTTTCTGACCGTCATGGGTTTGTTGCTGATACCAATCAGTGGTGATGTCAAATGAGCGTAAATTACCCTCATCTACTGCAATCTCAGAAGGATGATCACCTAGCTGTCCGGGAGGTAAATCTGCTGGCACCTCATTATCAATTAGCTGGTCTACATAGGTTTGTGGCTGCCTGGTTTGCTGTGCCCGTTGAATAGCTAACTCCTCACTGGTAAGCGCAACAATACCACTGGTAGCCAGGCCTATGGTTGGCTGTAGTAGCAATGTAGTACTTATAAGGCTGAGGCTTGCCAGACCGACACCCTTTGTACTCAGGGGATGTAAACACATATTTTTTATTCTTATTTTGTGTAATAGCGTTAATTTTCAGTAATGAGACGATGGACTTTATTTCTTAGAAAAAATAGTTCAATTTCCACATATCAATATGTTTTTCATATGAACATAGACGCAACCAAACAACAAACGATTCATATTTACCGACAAATGGCCTATGAATGGATGTTCAAAACAAACAGAAGAGGATTGAATCATGAACAAAAGTAGCTTTCTTGGTTTGTTTTTATTATTAATGAATACTGGCAGCTATGCAGAATCAACCGTACATACCAACCAGCAAGCCAAATCAACCTCGACGACTGCCACAGTAAAGTTTGTTATCCGTATACCCCAAAAACTGGCACTAACTTCCACTAACGGTAAAGTCACCTTTGATTCTAACACGGGTAATTTGCTGACAATCAATCACCGGACAAACAGTAACACCTTCATATCAAAGACTAAGTTTATTCAGCTTCAGCAAAACCGGCAAGACACGTACACCGTGGCCAGCCCTTAGAACAGACCACCACAATCCTACTCAGAAGATCAGAAAAATAATAACTTAACCGCAATAATCCCCAGTGCCACCATTAGCATCACCCGGATCACACCCTCACCTTTGGTAATAGCCGCTTTAACTGCCACCCACGCGCCTATGGACATACCTAAAGCCAGTGCGATAGCAGCAAACCAATCAATATTACCTGTCCAGGTGAAAAAGATCACCGCAGGAATAGTAAACACCAGCGTAATGAACATCTTGTGCATGTTCACCCGCATCAAATCCATGCTATACAGATGGGTCAGACAGGCCATGACCATGAAGCCGACTCCGGCTTGAATAAAACCACCATAGAACCCGATAACAAACATAACCGGCCATTGCAGCCAGCCAGCCCAGCGGTGTTGCTTCGCATGCTCCAGCACTTTAGCTTTCGGGAAGAGTAATGACACGATCACCAAAACCATCACGATACCCAACAGCTTCATGAATAGTTCGTCATCCACCTTGACTGCATAAATTGCACCCAGGACAGCACCCGGCAAGGTCATCAATCCCAGTTTCCAACTCATCGTAAAATCGGAATATTTATTTTTTTTGAATGCAGCCACACCAACAGCTGCCTCAGCCAGAATGGCAATCCGGTTAGAGCCATTAGCCACGGTCGGGTCATAGCCAAGAAATACCAATAGCGGAACCGTCAACGCAGATCCACCACCCGCCAACACATTCATAAAACCAGCGACGGCACCGACAAAAAACAGTAGGAAAAAGATGAGAATATCTGACATGACTAAAGCGACACAGACCGAAACAAACGATACTGCGTCGCAACAAATTTAAAGTCAAGCAAGAAGAGCGCACTCAATAATTCAAGCACGCATGTAAGTTATGCTACTTAATGTACCGGCCAGAACCAGACATCTTCAGAACGTTCGATATAATCCAAGCCTCCGCTCGCCATCGCTGGCCCTTCCCATGAAAAAGATCCGCCCCCCATAAACTCGCCGGTACCATCCCACAAATCGATGTGGTCACCCGAATTATTCTCACCCCAGAAATTCTGACAAAAAATAATACCAGTACGCCCCGCATAATCCTGCCACTCCACACCAGTCTTTATTTCTGCCTGACCAAACCTGGAAGGGTTATTACGTATCCACAAGGCTAACTCACGCGCGCGCAGGCTATGTCCCTGTCCGCCATGGCCAAACCAGCACTGTACGCCATCATAACCTTCCATCAAGTTACTACGGGTCAGACAGATCCCCATCCGGATGGCACATTGATTACCAAAATTCGGCACATCATCCTCACGCCGGCAAGGCTGCATTTCATTGTGACTGATATTAGGGTGATTATCCCACAGCTTGCCAAAACCCAGATTGACTCCCTCAGTAGGTAACTCCACTGTCGGAGGGATAACCACCGGTGGTCTTTCCGGTGGTGGCGCTGGTGTCGGGGTAGTAGGTGCAGGAACAACCGGCGGTTCGGATGCCGGAGGTACTGGACTTACTGGTGGCACCGGAGCAGGCGTCGGGCTTGCCGGAACGGGTGGGCGCGGCGCGGGCTGCTCACCATTAGTGGGCGGGTTTGTTCCACCCGTGTTGTTTGCTGAACCAAGTAGTGACTGTAACCAACTTAAAAACCCCTGCCAATTCATCCGAGATGCTCCTTATGATCAAATTATTCCCTAAATATAGGTTAATCAGTGACATCTTTCACGTAAACTGCTGCCACGCGGAAAATGTGCACTGAGAAATTCCATCTGATCCGATAGTATATTCCGACCCTGAAGAAAAACATACTCGACATAAGTGGGCATAAACGGAATGGCTAATAACGGCATACCTGCTTGCTCAGGTGTCCGGCCGCCCTTGTGGCTGTTACAGCTTTTACAGGCACTGACAACATTGGTCCAGATATCCAGCCCGCCCTTAACCACAGGATGAACATGGTCACGGGACAACTGCCTATCCTGAAAAGACTGACCACAATACAAACACATATTATTGTCTCTGCGAAACAGCGTCGGGTTGTTCAATGGCGGCATGTAGCCTTCCAGGAAAAACTTCTGGCGACTACCCAGCGTAGCAATGATTGAATTAAGCGTCATTTCGCTACGCTCGCCTGTTTTAGCATTAGTACCACCATACACATGGTGTAATGGCGTACCACAGGTATAAGCCACCTGCTCCGTATAATAAAGCTTAACGGCAGTTTGATAGTGAATCCATTCCAGGGGCATACCACTGACATCGGTACGTAGTATAAGTTGTTGCAAATTCGACATAAGCATTCACCTCCTATACTGTTGTGATGCTATTTCACCGTCCTGACACAGGTTAGCGCTGACCGGTGACTTTATTGATAATACTGCCTGAGACACACACTATACCGCTTAGCCGTCACATTTTAACGGGGAACGGAATGTGGCCGCTATCATTTTGATATAAGTCAATGTACGAAGACAGAGTGCACATAGTACTGGATTGTTGCTTGTAAAGCATAAACACTTACATGTATTATCGTTTGCTTATAAACACAGTATGAGGATGTGAATTATGTTTAGCTGGGATTTTGGTCTACCCATGGCGATTGTTGTCGCTCTTATCGTCATCGCATGGTTGAGCTTCCTGTCTGTTGCATTCTTTGGCTAAAAAGCTTGTGTTCTTCAGTCCGGAATAAGTTAATAAAAGATCCAATAAAAAAGCCGCAATATGCGGCTTTTTTCATGTTCATGTAATCCGGGCTGAAGGAGCTTAGGTTTCGCTGACTGCAACTTTCAGCTTCTTAACCGCTGCATTTTCCAACTGACGAATTCGCTCAGCAGAAATACCGTACTTATCAGCCAAATCCTGCAGCGTCGCTTTCTGCTCGGTCAGCCAACGACTTTTCAGAATATCCTGACTCCGCTCATCAAGTTCAGCCAAAGCACCATGAAAACGCTCACGGGTATAAGCCTGCCACTGCTCTTCCTCCAGCGTGTCTGCCGGATCAGCCACATCAGTCACCAGGTACTGACTGGGGGAATAGGCATGATCATCATCCTCGTAACCATTGGGCAAATCAAAAGCTACATCATTAGCGCCCAGGCGTTTTTCCATCTCCAGCACATCGGCTTTACTGACACCAAGGTCACCAGCTACTTCTTCAGCCTGTGCATTAGACAACCAGCCTAAACGTGACTTACTGCTACGCAGATTAAAGAATAATTTACGCTGCGCTTTAGTCGTAGCAATCTTTACAATTTTCCAGTTTCGCAGGATATATTCATGAATTTCTGCACGAATCCAATGCACAGCAAAGGAGATCAGGCGCACATTCATGGTCGGATCAAAGCGCTTGACCGCTTTCATCAAGCCAACATTACCTTCCTGCACCAGGTCGCTGAGCGGCAAGCCGTAACCGTTATAACCACGGGCAACTTTCACGACAAAGCGTAAGTTGTGCAGTATAAGCTGGCGTGCTGACTCAAGATCATCGTCTTCACGAAGACGCTCAGCCAAGCCACGCTCTTCCTCGACTTTCAGCACAGGAATAGCATGAATGGCGTGAATGTAACTTTCCAGGTTACCTACAGGTACCGGCAAAGTTTTCCCACGAACCATTAAAGCGTTTGTCATTTGTTATCTCCTTGAATCGACTATGAACACAATATTAGCACTCTTCACATTGGAGTGCTAATAATCACTATAGTTCACCGTATACATGCTTAATAAAAAAAGTGATAGGTAGATCAGTTTCATTTTTCATTCAACAAAATATGTTACAGTTCGCGCTTGGATAAGATTAAATAAGAACAATAAAATCATGAGCACAGAACAAACATCTTTACTTGAAAAGATCAGGGGCAATCGCTTTCTCACCACAGATGATCGCGAAAACATCATCAAATCGACAGAAAGCATGAATGATGCACTGCACGGTGCTCAGCAACAAATCAAACAACTCAACACCCGCCTGCATAACCGTGACACGGTCATTGAGGATCTGGAACGTGCGCTGGCTAAACGCGAAGAGCTGCTGCACAATAAAGAAGAAGTGCTTCAGAATACCCACAAAGATGATGCTGATTATCAAAGCAGGTTTCTTCAGTTTGAAGAGCGTCTGCATGAACGTGACAGGGTTATTCAGGATCGTGACCAGACTATCCGGGAACGTGATGAGCTGATGCGCGTTGTGGAAAAACGCCTGATTGATATGGAACAGAACACGCATCATGGCGAAAAAGGTATCAGGGAACGCGAAGAGCAACTCAAGCTAAAAGATCGTCAACTTGAAGAAAAAGAACGTCATCTGGACAAACGTGATCGTGAGCTGGAAAACCGCGACAAACAAATCAATAAGCGCGATGAGTCTATTCAGGAATATACCCGGCAAATTCAGGAATTGACGGAATGGGTCAATAGTCATCAAAAAATAACCCATGAACATGAGCAGTTGCTCAGTGAACGTGACCAGCAGATCAGCAACAGAGATGAGCAGTTACTGGAGCGTGAAAAACTCACCAGCCAACTCAGCCAGCGACTGGCCCAGCTGGAAACCTTACAGGAAAAACATGAAAAGATTGTTGAGCAACACGAAGAACAGCTGCGTCAACGTGATCGGTTTATTGAAGACAAAATAGAACAGCACAGTACAGCCAATGAGCAACTGGTAGAACAAACCCGCATTCTGCATGAAAAAGAACAGACCATCACTCAACACGAACAATTATTGCGTCAACGCGATGACCTTATTCAGGAAAAAGATCGTCAGATGCAGGCCCGCGACCAGATTATTGCCAGCCATGGTGAACATCTACAACGCCGTGAAGAACAAATCAATGCACAATTCACGCAACTACAGGAGCGGGACCGTGAAGTGGCAGAGCGGGATCTGAAAATTACCGGACTGCAAGAACAACTCGAAGCGAATAATGCTCACCTGCTCAACCAACAGCAAATACTGGAAAACAGAAATAACGATCAGGACAATCAGCAACAAGCCATTACAGAAAAAGATGAGCAGATTGTAAAATTACACCAACAACTACAGACCAAAGAATCGTTTATTGTTCAAAAAGAAGAGCAGTTACAACAGCAGCTTACTTTGATGCAGGAACAGGAAAATCTGTTAATCAACAAAGAAACCAGCACCCGGAACCGTGAACAGCAATTTATGCAGCAGTCAGAAAAACACCAGGCACACGAACAAATGCTGTTGGAGCGTGAAAAACAGTTTACCGAACAAGAGTCCGCCTTAATCAAGCGCGAAGAACTACTCGCACAACGGGATCAGGCATTTGAAGCCAGAGAAGCTCAGTATGGGCAACGTGAGCACAAGATGACTGAAATGGCAGAATTCCTGGCGGAAAAAATAAACCTGTTACAACAAAAACTGGATGAGGAACAACAGCACCAGCAGCTGCGCATAGAAACATTCCACAACCAGCTGGACAACCATAAGACTACTTTTGAAGAAACCCTCAGCGCTCAGAATGCACAACTTCAGGCACAGCATAATACCACTTTGGACAGTATCCGGAACACACTGAATAATACGGGTGCCTCGTGGCAACAACGGCTTGATAGCAGCCAGGCACACATCCTCGAAGCCCAACAGCAGCAAAGTGAAAATCACCTTAAACAGTTACAGGTTAATGTGGAGAAAATGCAGGCTGAGACACAACAACAGCACGGTGACCTGCAACGTCAGGTCAAACTGATTGTGAAGATGGTAGAGGCCTCCACTAATGAACACGGCAGTCTGTTAAAAGAAAAACTGTCACTCATTGATGGTCAGTTAAATCAGTCTGCCCAAACAAAAGAAGACGCTCAGAAGCAAACTGTACAGCTACTTGAACACATTGGTAGCATCAGTCATCAGTTACAAAATGAAACCGCAAACACCTCACAACAACTGAATGAACAAATTTCGGCGGAACTTAAGGCAATGAATGAACGCTTAAGTCAGACACAGAACTTATACGCTCAAACGGAAAAAAATGATCATGAACTGCTAGATCAAATGGACGCACTAACCCGCCAGATCAGTGAAAGCCAAAACAACGACCCCGAAGCAGCGCTGGCAAACCAACAAATACTGGCTCAGATCGACAGCTTGTCCCGTCAGGTCAGAGAAGCACAGGGTGCATCAGTACAAACCCAAAAAAATGATCAGCAAATACTGGAACAGCTAAATAGCCTGGCCAAACAGTTGCAGCAGGAAAAAGATGTCGCCTCACAACTCCGCAACGATAATCAAATACTCAGAGTAGAAATCCAGCGCTTAGCCAGTTCAATGCAAGATTTGGCAGAGAATTCAGACATGAGTCACCAGTTAATACGTACCGAAAAAGTCATTCAACTCAAAGAGCGCATGATTGAACAACTCAATCAGC
The DNA here is from genome assembly GCA_902727945.1 of uncultured Thiotrichaceae bacterium. Lineage (GTDB taxonomy): Bacteria > Pseudomonadota > Gammaproteobacteria > Thiotrichales > Thiotrichaceae > Thiolinea. The sequence goes on from CACVAV010000266.1 coordinate 7,304, forward strand.
AGGTATCAGTGAAAAACAGAGCACTGCTGCAAAAGGATGAAGCACTACAGAAGTTAGGCAACCACCTGAAAAATTTACAAGGAAAATAGGCACACAGGTACGGTAGGAAAAATATAAAAATAACCCTGTCGATAGAGAAATCCGGGGTTCTTTTTATGATCAATGATTAAATACTTATCGATGGCTACTGACTATCGGATCCGGTTCTATTAAGCGCGATACTCAGTAAACGCGAGGTAAGATCAACCACCGGAATCACCCGCTCATAATCCATGCGCTTAGGGCCAATCACGCCCAATACACCCAACTGACCTTCCCCTATTGAGTAAGGCGCAGTGACCAGACTACAATCGCCAAACACTTCATAACCGGATTCACTACCAATGAAAATTTGCACACCTTCAGCCTGAATGCTTTTATCCAATAATTTCAGTATGTCACGCTTACGGTTAAAGGCACTGAACAAATCACGCAGCTTATCTATATCAGAAAGGTCTTCATGCCCCATCAAATTAGTTTCACCGGCAATCACATAATCATCTTCACTGTGATTAGCCGCACTGCCAAACGTTGTCTCCCCCAGCTCAATCGCTGACATCATCAGCGCATTCATATCCTCACGGTGCTCGCGCATCTCCTGAAGCAAGCTGACTCTGGCGGCACTAACGTCCTTACCCACCAAACATTCATTCAAAAAATTAGCAGCCTGCTGAAGCTCATCAGCAGAAATAGTATCGTCCAGCTGAATAATCCGGTTCTGAACTTCATTCCGGCTCAACACCAGAATAACCAATACCTGATTATCAGCCAGACGTAAAAATTCAACCTGACGGATTGAAGAAGGATTGTGCCGTGGGATAGTAACTAAGCCGGTCAAGGAGGTAACACGTGAGAGAATAGTTGAAGCAGATTGCACCAGCGTACCGGTATCCTGATTCGCGTTAAATTGTATTTGCAAACCGTCTATGCTGCCGGACTCCAGTGGCTGCACCTTAACCAGAGAATCAACAAATAAACGGTAACCCTGTGACGTCGGAACACGACCAGCCGAGGTATGGGGGGAGCGAATATAACCCGTATTTTCAAGGTCAGCCATCACATTCCTGATGGTAGCGGCGCTCAAATCCAGACCGCTGCGTTTTGCCAGCGTACCGGAACCTACGGGATGACCATCCTGAATATAGCCCTCAACCAACACTTTCAGAATATGCTGGGCGCGCTCTGTTAATACTTCGGGTTGTTTGTCAGTGTTCATGGAAAATCAGCTACTCGGATCACTTCTTTGTTTAAGATAAGCATAATAAAGCGTTTTTCAAGTGCCGACTGTGAAAGTCACAGACTTTCATGCTGGTGGGGTAAAGCTTTTTCAAGTGCCGACGGTGAAAGTCGCAGACTTTCATGCTGGCGGGATAAAGCCTTTTAAAGTACCTACTGTGAAAGTCATTACTGTTTGCCAACCAGCACTTTTCACAGCAGAGGCTCAATTTAGCCTTTTCACACGACGGT
>CACVAV010000266.1:8909-21532 GCA_902727945.1 uncultured Thiotrichaceae bacterium
GTGAAAGTCGCAGACTTTCATGCTGGCGGGATAAAGCCTTTTAAAGTACCTACTGTGAAAGTCATTACTGTTTGCCAACCAGCACTTTTCACAGCAGAGGCTCAATTTAGCCTTTTCACACGACGGTCAATACAATACGCTGCGTATGAATATCATCAGCTATCAGGCCACTAATACCATGAATCCATTCTCGACTATCGGAATTTTTTCTAAACGGGAAGGCGAAGCCGTCGAGGCAACACTACGCACACTTCACCAGTTCCTGACCGAGCGGGGTGTAAAAATACTGGCTTCCGGTGCACCAGCTAAGATTTTACGACTCACCGAAACTGATGAACATCAGATTGCACAACAAGCTGATCTTGCCATCGTGGTCGGTGGTGACGGCACTCTGTTGAATGCCGGACGCCTGCTATCTATCTATAACCTACCGATTGTGGGTGTCAATCTGGGTCGCCTGGGTTTTCTGGTCGATGTCTCGCCTGATGAAATGACTCAACAGTTGTCAGAAATTCTTCAGGGTCAATACCATGAAGAACAACGCTGCCTGCTCTATGCCGAGGTCTATCGCGGGCAGCAAACATTAGGGGCAGGCACCGCACTGAATGATATCGTGCTGCATTCCCGCAATGAAATCCGCATGATTGAATTCACCACCTGCATAGATGACAGCTTTGTTAACACTCAACGTGCCGATGGCATCGTTGTTGCCACCCCGACAGGGTCTACTGCCTATTCATTATCCAGCGGCGGGCCAATATTACACCCGTCACTGGAAGCCACTGTGCTGGTACCCATCTGCCCGCATACACTCAGTAACCGGCCATTGGTGGTTAACAGCAAAAGTACCATTGAAATCAGCTTGTGCAGCCAACGCCCGGTTGACTCACGGGTATCATTTGATGGCCACAACAACATAGAACTGATTTCAGGCGACAAAATCATTATTCGTGCTTATCAGGAAAAGATGCATTTACTGCACCCACAGAATTACGATTACTATCATATTCTGCGTTCAAAATTACATTGGGGAACACAACTATAATGCTAACCCACATTCATATCCGTGACTTTGCCATTATTGACGAGCTGAATCTTGAATTACATCAGGGCATGACCGCACTCACCGGGGAAACCGGCGCAGGTAAATCGATTTTACTGGACGCCATTGGTCTGGTGCTCGGCGACAAAGCAGACAGTGGCAGCATTCGCCACGGTGCAAAAAAAGCGGAAATCACCCTCACCGTAGACATCACCTATACACCACATGCACGCAAATGGCTGGAAGAAAAAGAGCTTGATAATGAAGAAGACGAGTGCATTCTGCGCAGAGTTATTTCTGCCAATGGGAAATCCCGCGCCTTTATTAACGGTTCTCCCAGCACACTGACACTGATTCGTGAACTCGGTGAACAAATGGTGGATATTCACGGACAACATGAACATCAGTCATTGATGAAGAGAGACTCACAACGCCACATGCTGGATGACTTTTCAGACAATGAAACTTTATTAAAAACCACCCGCAAGCACTGGGAAAAGTGGAAAGAGCTGCACGGACGTTTACAGACGCTGTCCAGTGAAAATCAACAGCATCAGGAGCGCATCGACCTATTACGTTTTCAGACGCAGGAACTGGAGAACCTGGCGCTGGAAAAGGATGAACTGGTATCACTGGATGAAGAACTTAATCGTCTGGCCAATGCAGATCAGCTCAAAACGCTGACCGAACAAAGCTACGACAAACTCTATGATGATGAACCTTCCGCCTACTCCCTACTCAGCCACCAGATTCAGGAACTGACCCCGCTGGTCAACGTGGACAGCAACCTCGCAGCGCCGCTGGAATTACTGAATAGTGTACAAATCCAATTACAGGAATCCGCCTATCTGTTGCGTGACTACAGCCGGGAACTGGAACTTGACCCACAGCGGCTGCAATGGGTGGAGACACGCATTGCGGACATTCGTACCATGGCCCGCAAACATCGTATGGAGCCGGAACTACTCACAGATCATCTGGCGCAAATGCAGGCAGAACTGAGCAAACTGGACAGTGATGATTACGATATTGAAGCTGTACAGCAGCAACTGGATGAAGCTACTGAGCAATACCGTAAACAAGCACAAAAACTCTCAGCCAAACGCAGCAAAGCAGCTGGTAAGCTATCATCCGGTGTGAGTAAAGCCATGCAGGAACTGGGCATGCAAGGCGGCGTTTTTTCAATACAGGTCACGCCGGATAGCGGTACCACCTTCCTACCTCAGGGCACTGACCACATTGAATTCATGGTGAGTGCGAACCCGGGGCAGCCCTTAAAACCACTGACCAAAGTAGCTTCAGGGGGTGAATTATCCCGGATCAGTTTGGCTATTCAGATTATTGCCGCACAAAAGCTCACGCTTCCGGCGCTAATTTTCGATGAAGTCGATACAGGTATTGGCGGTGGTATTGCGGAAGTCGTTGGCACACAATTACGCGCACTCAGCCACAATAGACAAGTGCTGTGTGTCACCCATTTGCCACAGGTAGCCTCTCAGGCACACCAACATTACCTGATCAGTAAGAATAAAGAAAAGGCATCAACCAGCACCCATATCCAACAGCTTTCACACCCCGACCGCGTGAAAGAAATTGCCCGTATGATCGGAGGCATTGAAATCACCGAGGCAACAAACGCACTCGCTGAAGAGATGTTACGCAAAGAATAAAATGGCAAAAAATACTCAGAGCCTAATTTATCACCCGGTTAGGCTCTGATCACCTTCCCAAAATATCCGTTTATCTGCCATTCAGCTTCACTTGGCACTTTTACCCCCTCTTTCCTACCCCAGCTGACCCACACTCCTGTCAACGGAACCTGACTAACACACGTTTAAGTTTAGGGGCCGGATTTATCCAGTAGTTTTTGAATGCCTCAGGTGCATTAGTTCAGGCTATAAAACAACACTACTAAAATGAATGGAACATTAATGAAAAAGCTAACTCAAACTATAAGTAAGTGCATTTAAGTGAGCTGAATGCGAAAACTACTTATTTTTTTAAGTAGAAAAAGGACTTGATTGATTCAAGGAGGAAATTATGAACACCATAATCAAGCTTATTATTACAGCGACATTACTGACAGGAGTTAGTGGTGCCAGCATGGCGGCGTGGGCCGATAACAACACATCCGAAGTAAGACTGGTAGCCACCATTGATGATGGCCCGGCTTTTCAGCCTGTAGAATGGACAGTCTTCCGTGTTGATAACCCCAGCGCTAAGATCGCGGATAAAACCCGTCGCCACTCTTTCACTTTACGCAAAGTGAAGCCTGGACGCTATACGGCAATTGTCAAACGAGGCGAAGAAACCCGTCGCCGTGATTTCTATGTAATGGCAGACACGACCAGCCGGGTTCGTATACCTGTCGATTAAAGATAACAAGCAGTCACAATAAATAGGAAAAGCACCCGATAGCCCGCATATCAGCAGATATTGTGGGCTATTTTTTTAGAAAATCTGCGATAGAAACATTGAACGAAGACAATAAACGCCAGTCTATGTTTTATGTAGGCATAAACGTTTTTATGAGTTATCATTAGGAAAAATGATAACCCGTATATAAAAAATAAACTGGGGTAAGAATGGGCTTCTTTATACAAAATGTGGTGGCAACCGCAGTGGGACTTTTGGCTGGCTATATTAACTATCTTCTATCAACTGAACCGGAATTGGTCATTATCGCAGCAATTGCCTTTTGTGGTTTTATTGGTGGACACCTCCCACACATACAACAACCTTCGCAACCGGCTTACCGGGTGCTTCGGCTTGCAAGCTGGCTAATGACACTAGTAATTCCATTAGCTTATTTTCTATACAGACCGACTGATTTATTGCCAGCATGGATCGTGGCCGCCCTATTCACAACCGCTACGTGGATGATTCTTGACCGGATCTCTTTGCACCGTGATTACACCCGCTCGGTGGCTGGTATCATTCTGTTACCTCTGCTGATAACAGCCTGTGCCTATGCTGTATTGGGAGAACCGGTCATTATTCCGGCATTTTTGGCCTGCAGCACGGGGTACATAGCTTACCTGCTGGTAGAGCAATATATTCAGCGCAACTGGCTGCGAACACTTAAAAAACCGGTGCAAGGGGCAGAAAACTAAATACCCTGCCCTTACACCACGTTATTATTTTTCCTGTTGCTCCTGATTAGCTACTTCTTCGTGAACCTTAGCCATGTCAACTTCGCGCACTTTCGCGATAACGTCTTCTAACTGCTCTTCAGCCAACATGCCGGGCTGCGCGAACAATACAACCTGCTCACGAAAGACCATCAGTGTCGGGATAGAACGAATCTGGAAATGACTAGCCAATTCCTGTTCTTTTTCAGTGTCTACTTTTGCAAAAACGATGTCTTCGTGCAGCTCTGACACTTTCTCATAAGTGGGTGCAAATGACTTACATGGCCCACACCATTCAGCCCAAAAATCAACAATTACAATCTCATTATCCGCAATAACCTCATTAAATTGTTGTGCGGTCATATCCTGAGTTGCCATCTGTAAGCTCCTGTTAAGTAAAATAAATAGGGGTAAAAACGGGAGTAGCTCCCTGAAAGATAATGATTCAGCCTGAACGGCTATGCCCCCAACGTGGCAGCAATTCATGCTCAATGTCTAAATGATCTAAAATCCGGGCGACCATAAAATCAATCAACTCATCAATTGAAGTAGGGCAATTATAAAACCCCGGATTGGCAGGCAGTATTATACTGCCCATACGCGCTAATTTTAACATATTTTCCAGATGAATCTCAGAGAAGGGCGTTTCTCTTATCACCAGAATTAATTTTTTACGCTCTTTCAGCGCAACATCAGCAGCCCGCTCAATCAATGTCCGGCTACTGCCACAGGCAATCGCTGACAACGTTGCTGTTGTACAGGGGCAGACTACTGTTGCATCTGCCACTGCACTGCCACTGGCGATAGGAGCCATCCATTGCTCACGCTCGAATGCCTGTAACTGTCCCGGCGCAGCCTGGTAGCGATCAGCTAATACTTTCTGAACCTCCTGCATCCGGCTGGGTAATTTCAATTCGGTTTCGGTGTTAATGACCAATAAAGCCGGTCTGGACATTAATAAATAAACTTGACAGTCCAGCCGGATAAGTTGCTCAAGCAAACGTAGACCGTATTGAGCACCCGAAGCCCCTGTCATAATGAGTGTAATTGTTTTTTGTGTCATGCTGATCCGGCTAAAGCATCCAGTAATTTTTCATGAATACCACCAAAACCCCCATTACTCATAATCAGCACATGATCTCCGGGTTTAATCTCGCTCACCACATCAGCTACCAATTGTTGAATATCGCCTGCCAAACGTCCCTTATCGCCCAGGGCATCAACCACATCGGACAACTCCCAGCCCAAACCCCCGGGCTGATACAACCAAACATCATCAGCTTCACTCAATGCAGCGGCTAACTTGTCTTTATGCTCACCCATGCGCATGGTATTTGAACGCGGCTCAAGCAGCGCAATAATGCGCGCTTTATCCCCCACTTTTGCCCGCAGGCCCGCCAAGGTAGTAATGATAGCTGTCGGATGGTGTGCAAAGTCATCATAAACGGAAACACCGGCAACCTGACCACGTAACTGCATGCGCCGCTTTACACCTTTAAATTCGGCCAGGGCGGCAATCGCATGCTCAACAGGCACCCCGGCATGACGGGCTGCCGCAATCGCAGATAGCGCATTATTTACATTATGCTCGCCAATGGAATCCCAACACACTACACCACAATCTTTACCCTCTAACAACACCCTGAACTCACTGCCATCTGCCTGAATATACTCAGCCGTCCAGTTTCCTTCGGCAAAGGTTTCCACCTCAGTCCAGCAGCCCATCTGCAACACATCAGCGACATTCTGATCCTGCCCGTTCGCCACTACCAGGCCCGCTCCGGGCACCATACGCATCAGGTGATGAAATTGGGTTTTAATGGCATTCAGATCAGGAAAAATATCAGCATGATCATACTCAAGGTTATTAAAGATCAATGTGCGTGGGTGATAATGAACAAACTTCGAGCGCTTATCAAAAAAAGCGGTATCGTATTCATCAGCTTCAACCACAAAAAATGGTGAGTCACCTAAACGCGCTGAGACCCCGAAGTTTTCCGGCACGCCCCCAATCAGAAAACCGGGGTTCATACCCGCATATTCCAGTATCCATGCCAGCATACCAGCGGTGGTCGTTTTACCATGGGTACCTGCAACCGCCAGCACCCAACGGTCACGCAGAATATTTTCATACAACCATTGCGGCCCTGAGGTATAAGCCTCGTTACTATTCAGTAACTGCTCAACCACACTCAGCCCACGGCGCATAACATTACCTATCACAGTGACATCCTGCTCATCAGGCAAGTCAGTTGGCTCATAGCCTTCGATAATAGTGATGCCCTGCTCTGCCAGCAATGTACTCATCGGCGGATAAACATTAGCATCAGCACCACTGACTTCCATTCCCTTTTCACGGGCCAGCAATGCCACCCCTCCCATGAAAGTCCCACAAATTCCCAGAATGTGGATTTTCATTAAGTCTTTCTCCCTATAACAAAACTATCTAACAAAGCAAAGCACTGCATCACCGTACTTCAGTCTTTCAAATGCCCCTCAATGACTCCCTTGATAGGCATCGGCTTTGAAATACCATATCCCTGACCATAATGAATACCCATATCACGCAGAATATTAATGATTTGCTCATTTTCCACATATTCTGCAATGATCTTTAAAGACATTAATTGGCCAACCTGATTAATAGATTGCACCATAGCACGCCCGACATCATCCGTTACAATGTCTTTAATAAAGCTGCCATCAATCTTAAGGTAGTCAACCGGTAACTCCTTCAGGTAGGCAAAAGAACTAACGCCGGTACCAAAGTCATCCAGCGAAAAACTACACCCCAGCTTCTTTAGTGTATTAATAAATTTTCGCGCCAATTCAAGATTATTAATAGCCAGCCGCTCTGTAATCTCAAAACAAAGCATCTTCGGTGAAACGCCCTCACGCTTTATAGCATCCAGCACAAACGGTAAAAATTTAGGGTCATCAATACTCTGGCTTGATAAATTAACCGCAAATATAAGCTCTTTGTTTTTATCTAAGGTTTTAATTTTCGATAATAGTTCTGTGAAAACCCACCGATCCAGCTTTGGCATCATAGAATAATATTCGGCTGCCGGTATAAATTCATCCGGTGAAATAGGCGTGCCATCACTATCGAATAAACGTAACAAAATTTCATAGTGACTATATGACTTCAGGAATTCACGTGCCTCTAAAGCATGTATCGGTTGCGCGTATAACTCAAACTGCCCCGTATCGAAAGCTGTTTTCAGCTTACCTACCCAGGTGAGCTGACCACGATGTTTCTGAATCGCATCATCGTTAGGTCGATACAAGTACAAACGATTCCCGCCTTTCTCTTTTGCAACCCGACAAGTAGCATCAGCAACAGACAGCAAACGGTTAGGCGTACCGGAATTTTTTTGAATGGGAACAAAGCCCATACTAGCAGTAATCTTATGCACCTGGCCGTTCCATTTAAATGGATAGTGGGCAATACTACTGCGTACTTTTTCAGACTTCCTCAAAGCGACAACAGGCTCAGCTTCTTTGAATAATATGCCAAATTCATCACCACCAATACGGGCCAGTACATCCTGATTTTTATCTATCGACGCTTTCAACAGATCCGCAATGCGCTCAATGAACAAGTCACCCGCATTGTGCCCTAAAGTATCATTAACCACCTTAAATTGATCCAGAGAGACATGGCAAAATGCATGCCTGAGTCCCCTCTGGCGCACCTCATCCAGAGCCACTTTCAACTTAAGCTCAAAACTTTTGCGATTTAATAATTTTGTCTGGGAATCATTAGTTTGCACGTAGGTTAACTGAGCGCGCAAGGCTCTTATTTCAGCCTGATCACGAAGCAATAATAAATAATAACAACCAGGTGATTCATCATATTGATTAATGGCAATAGCACGCACCAGATAGCTGACCCCGAGTTCCTGAACACCCGAGCAACTCAGAGAGCACTCCCTGAACATTACCTGCTTTCCTGATTGCCCATCTTCCAACCAATTGACCGGACTGTGCTTCAAAGGATCCATCAGGTGGAACAGGTCGCTGTAAAATTTACCACGCACATTCGGCATTTTGCAACGGAGCAACTGTTCAGCGGAAGGGTTTATAAATTCAACATAGCCTTTCTCATTCACTAAAACAGCAGCTTCATTAATATCTAATAGCGCCGAAACCAGCACATTCTGCTGCAACAACTGACTCTGGTTTCCGAACCGCTTTCTCCAGAAAACGAAAACACCCAGCAAAATCAATAGAAAAAGTGCAGCTGCCAACAGAGACCAATCAGGATGGCTAATGGCTAACAAACCAAAACTCAGACTTGCAACCACCTAACAACCCCTTAATTATTATAATTTTTTGATACTAAGATGATAAGTTTAGTTAACTAGTTTGTACAGTTTGAGCAGATAAACGCGAATTACGACTGAATAGTAGTGCCTGACACGAAAAGGCAGCGTAATAGCTAACTACTACGCTGCCTTAAAATAGATACCGATCAAAAACCCGATCAAAAATTCTATTAAACTTTCTCTTTGATACGAGCAGCTTTACCAGTACGACCACGTAGATAATAAAGCTTGGCACGACGCACATCACCGCGACGTTTTACCGTAATACCAGCAATACCATTGCTGTATGTCTGGAAGACGCGCTCAACACCTTCGCCATAAGAGATTTTGCGTACAGTGAACGCAGAATGCAGGCCGCGATTTTTAATCGCAATAACAACACCTTCATAGGCCTGTAGACGCTCTTTACCGCCTTCTTTAACTCGTACCTGAACAACAACTGTATCACCCGGTGCAAAATCCGGGATTTCCTTAGTCATTTGTTCCTGTTCCAACTGCTGGATAATCTTACTCATGGTCAACCTCTGAAGAAACCTTGTATTCCTGTCTATATTCGTCCAACAGCGTTTGATCTGCTGGCTGTAAAATTCTATGTTCCAATAAATCCGGGCGTTTTACCCACGTTATCCCTAACGCTTGTTTTCTACGCCATTTTGCGATTGCCGCGTGATCACCACTTTTTAAAACAGCGGGGACAACCTGACCCTCGATCGTTTCAGGACGTGTATAATGCGGACAATCAAGCAGTCCGTCACTAAAAGAATCCTGCTCAGCGGAGCCATCATGCCCTAAAACACCGGGTAATAAACGCGAAATACTATCAATCAGCACCATCGCACCCAGTTCACCACCACTCAATACATAGTCACCGATTGAATATTCAGCATCGACTTCGAGCTTAATCACACGCTCATCAATGCCTTCATAACGCCCGCACAACAGAATCAAGTTTTTTTCTGCTGCTAATTCTTTGACTTTGTCCTGAGATAACTGCTGCCCCTGAGGGCTCAGATAAATCAGCTTCCCTTCATTCACGGATCTGACATCACGGATTGCTGCTAGCAGGCAATCAGCTTTCATCACCATTCCGGGGCCACCACCATAGGGACGATCATCAACTGTCCGGTGCACATCGGTCGAATAATCACGAGGATTAATACATTCTACCGATACTAAGCCTTTTTCCGAGGCCCGACGCACAACGCCGTTTTCAGTGACTGATGCAACCCAACCAGGAAACAGGGTAATTACGTCAAAGCGCATTCACACCTCAAAAATCCGGATCCCAATCAACCTGAACAATACCTTCATTCAAATCAACCTGCTTAATGACATCGTTCATAAGCCAGGGTATCCAACGTTCCCGGTCACCTTTGACGACCATAACATCATTAGCACCGGTCTCAAATAAGTGGGATATTTCACCCAATTGTTGCCGATCGACAGTAACAACATTCAGGCCCATGAGGTCAGACCAGTAAAACTCATCAGCTGATAGCTTAGGCAAAGCATCACGAACCGTACCAATCAGTGTGTCCTGCAAAGCTAATGCCTGATCACGATCAACTATCCCTTCGATATTAGCAACAATGCCTTTACCTTGGCGCTGACCATTCAACAATTTAACTTTCCGCCACTGACCAGCCTGCTGTAAATACCAGTCTTTGTAAGACAAAATATCATCTTGTTGCGCTGTATAGCTATAAACTTTAATCCAGCCCTTAACACCGAACACACCGTTAACTTTCCCCAGTGTGATAATAGAGTCACTGTCAGACGGCATAATTACAACTTATACAACTTAAGCTACAGCTGCCTTAGCGGCGTTGTCCAGTAATTTGGCAACACGATCACTAGGTTGTGCACCTTGTGCTTTCCAATGTGCAATGCGATCATCTTCAAGGTGCAAGCGCACTTCCTGACCACGAGCCATAGGATTAAAGTATCCGAGACGCTCAATATAGCCACTATCACGAGGCTTGCGCTTATCGGTTACAACAATATTGTAGAACGGGCGTTTTTTTGAACCACCACGAGCCAAGCGAATAACTACCATAACTCAATAACCTTAAAATAGATTTAGATTGCCAGTTAGCAGAGTAGCTCTGCCAAAAGTAAACGCGCAATTGTACGGTTTTCTCAGAAAAAGTGAAGCATCATCTGAAAAAATTATCAAAACTCTTACAAAATAAAGACTTAAAACCTAAAAGAGCCATTGAGTTTCTACCCAAAGGCCCTTTCAACAAACCAGCCGACCCTACTTAACGGGCTGAAGCTATCCATTGTTGATTTCTATTTGGCAGATACCGGTAATGTCCGGTGATCGGCATAGCAAACAAAATATCCTCCATCCGGTCACCTTTGGCGATATTATGCACAATCATGTATCGATTGGGATCCACAGGCGAGCGCCGGTTAACTACTAACCCAATATGCTCCTGTCCACCATTCCTCAAATCCCAGGTCACAAGATCACCCGGACGGTAATCAGCAGGATTATTAGTCACCGGAAGACGACGACCATGACGCGAGAAAAATACTTTCAGGTTATGCACACGCCGATGATCAATATTAGGATCAGGTGAGGACAGCCCCCACTTGGACAGGTTTGGGTATGCATTAAAGGCTCTTGACATATCTTCATGCACCAAGCGCTGCAGATCAACGCCTAAACGGCGGTATGAACGAATAACGGTATCAGTACAAACACCAATATTGGCAGGAACATCGCCCATTGGATAGGCAATCGGAATATACCGCCCATCATACCTGACACGCTGATAAGTTCGGGCTATCGCTGCCTGTGATAAATTTTCAGCCAGATTCACATCTGACCTACGCTGGCGGACAACGCCCCTGGAAGCATATTGACGCTGTCGCTGAGCCTGCTGCCTCTGAGCAATTTGCTGCCTCTGCTGAGGCTGAGCAGGCCGTTGACGAGCCTGGTTCTGTATAAATTGACCAGGTAGCCCATAATGCGGCAACTTTGCTGGCTGAGCAGGTGCTGACCGGGTATAAGTTTTTTTATTACGAATATTGGAAGCAGCGGTAGCGGTAGCCCTATTTTTTTGGGCATTTTGGCGTTGTGTCATCCATTGCTGGTTATACCACATGCGCTTCTTGTCGTATGCTGCATGATGCTCATCTTTGCCAACCGTCTTTTTCTGGACAATCACCACTTCTCTTTTGGCTGGAGGAGCAGCTTTTTCACTGGCTTTAGAAGCAGCCACGGGCTTAACAGCATTATTACTGCAACCAGACAATACTCCTGACATCATCACTGAAGCTGTCAGAAAAAAAATAGCGCATCCATTATTTTTGTTTATATTTAAAAATCCAAGCATCGCCTACCTCGTCCAAATCCTGGTATCAAAATGAGCACTGCAAAGCCAGTACCAGCGAAGTTTAATGTAGCACTATTTACGGTAAAAACAACGGGTATAGCCCGATAAATCCGCAACCACATCAAAACTTCACCAATACCGGCCTAATCAGTCAAATTCTGGCTTATTGTTGATAATACTGCCTCAGATCAGAAGCAATTGGGATTGAGCCACGGTAATGACCTTTAGCCTTAACAGGTGGAACATAAATCGGCTGAGCAGGTCTTGGCATAACCTTTACCGGAGCTGGTCTGGCGATTACCGGGGCCGGCCTGGGTTTAACCACTGGAACCGGCCTTGCTACCGGCAATGGTGCCGGGCGTATAGGGGCAGGCTTAACATAAGGCTTCGGAGCAGGCTGAACAACAGGCTGCTCAATAACAGTCGGCGTCGGAGCCATGACAATTGGCTCAGGTGCCACTTGCTGATGACTACAAGCTGTTACAACAACAGATGTTGTAACAGTTAAAAAAATACCTTGAACATTTACTTTCATTTTTGGTGTCCACTTATTGTGATTATTATAGGAATTTATCGCACCATAAGAATATCAAGCACTTTCCTAACGTTAGCTTAACTTAACTCGCACCCAAGCTTGACACACCGGCGAACAAAAAAGGCCGGTATCAAATTAATGATACCGGCCTTTATTAAAGCTGATCAATCAGGAATACTTCTGAATCAATCAGTTCTGGTACTGCTGCATCACACCATCAATCTTGATAGGGCCTCTGTA